>CABRKI010000009.1 GCA_902471455.1 uncultured Porphyromonadaceae bacterium
ACGACGCTCTTCCGATCTCAAAATTTTGATGCGCCGTATTTTTTTCTTACCGAATCAGACGGTCACGAGTTCATATCGGCGGGTGCCGAGACCGATTTTTTCGGCATGCTCAAGGCCTGCCTGCCAGTCGGTGTCGGGATGAAGGAGATGAAATTTGTCCTTCCCTTCAAGATCCTCATGCTCGTGATGGTCATGAAGCTCATTGTCGGTGCATAGCACCGGAGCCTTCGTCACCATGTCGGCACAAGCCTGGTCAAGCGCCACGGGATCAAACGAAGCAAGAATGCCAAGGTCGGGAACCACGGCGGCATCGTTATGGTTCCAACAATCGCATTCGGGCGACACATTCATGATGAAGCTGACATGGAAATTAGGCTTATCCTTCAAAACCGCCTTAGTGTATTCGGCAATCTTATAGTTAAGGCGCTGCGACGTATCCCACGAAGCCAACACCGCTCCGTCATGCTGGCAAAGGGCGACGCATTGTCCGCATCCCACACATTTGTCATAATCTATCACCGCCTTATGTTCGGCATCGAGATGGATGGCGTCGTGGGCGCAATGACGCGCGCACACACCACATCCTATGCAATTATCGCGGTCGATTTTCGGCTGGGAATTTCCGTGAAGTTCCATCTTGCCGGGTACGCTCGCCCCTCCCATGCCGAGATTCTTGAGAGTGCCTCCGAAGCCTGCCTGCTCATGCCCCTTGAAGTGTGTAAGGCTGATAATAACATCTGCATCGGCAAGGGCCGCCCCTATTTTGGGGGCCTTGCAATATTCCCCGTCAATAGGCACCTCCACCTGGTCGGTGCCTTTAAGGCCGTCGGCTATTATCACCTGGCATTGTGCCGAAATAGGGTTGAAGCCGTTTTCCATTGCACTTTGAAGATGATCGACAGCATTGGCGCGTCGCCCGGAATAGAGGGTGTTGCAATCAGTCAGGAATGGCTTGCCGCCAAGCTCTGCGACAAGTTTCGCCATACGCGCAGCGAAATTCGGACGTATGTAAGCCACGTTGCCGGGTTCGCCGAAATGAATCTTCATGGCCACGAAATTATCTTTCATGGGCAACTGCGCGATTCCGGCCCGGCGTGCCAGTCGCTCCAGCTTGTCAAGGAGATTGGAGTTGGGGTTTGTCCTAAGATTTGTGAAATAGACTTTAGATGGTTCCATTATTGCTGGTTTAGGTTTAATGTTTAGGTTTAAGGATGAGGAGTCAGGGGACCCTGCCGAACATCTTGAAGGTGCGTTTATAATATGGTGAGGTCAATTCCGAAACTATCACCCCTTTTTTTGTGGAAGCATGCACGAAACGTATTTCGTCTATCATTATGCCCACATGGGAAATTGTGGAAGCATCCTTACCGGTAGCGAAAAACACCAGGTCGCCGGGACGGACAGAACCCTTTCCGATTCTTTTGCAAAACTCCGCCTGCTTGCGGGAATTGCGCGGAAGCTTGATGCCGGCGGCACTCTCATATACACTCAACACCATTCCGGAACAATCGGTTCCTTTTCCTTTGTGGAAACCTGCATATTTATATGGTGTGCCCTGCCAAGACAAAGCCTCCTCCACAATACGTTTCTCCTCCCCCTTCAGTTTTTTAGAAACTTTCACCGTTTCAACCCTGTCTGCATTCTTGTTTGCCGATTTATGCGACGAATGACAACCGGTGAAAGCCAAAAGAGAAATGAGCAACATAAAAATCCATCCTTTATGCCTTGGATATCCTGATATATAATTTTTACTGCCTGCCTGCGGTTCCATAATTAATAAGTTGTTGCGACAATTATAGACAAGATCGTTTGCCATTGTGTCACAAATTTAATCACAATTTTAGAAAAAGCCATAAAAATTTAACAATTTTAGAACTTGAATTTTTATTTTATTAAATTAACTTAAAACACATAGAAGACGAACAGGGAAAATGTAATATTGGAAAGATTTTTGCATTGATAATATATCGGAGGCATATCCCCCCGGGATTCCACGCTTCCATAATAATGATTAATAATTTAAAACAACCTTACATATTCAAAGACATGAAGAGATACAGTATCCCGGCAATGTTTGCCGCCCTCGCGATTCTCGTATCGCCGGCATGCGCCGACAACCATGCAGAAAACACGCCACAGTTTATCCGCACAGCATCGACAGCTTCGTTTGAGACAGATTTCACGGAAGCCGCCGAAAACACGGTCAATGCAGTCGTATGCATAAAAAGCTTCACGAGCCAACGCCAGAACCCTTACGGCAACGGAGGTGGCTATGACCCGTTCGGCATGTTCGATTTCTTTTTCGGACCCCAGGAGCGTCAGCAGCAGCCTCGCCAGCAACAAAGAAACAGCGAGCCCGTGCAGAGCGGCCTCGGTTCGGGAGTGATTCTGACCGATGACGGCTACATCGTAACCAACAACCATGTCATTGACGGTGCTGACAAACTTGAAGTGCTCCTCAATGACAACTCCACCTACGAGGCACGCGTAATCGGCACAGACGAAGCGACCGACCTCGCCCTCATCAAAATTGACGCCGAGAAACTCACCCCCATTACCTTCGGCGACAGCGAAGCGGTGAAAATCGGCGAATGGGTGCTTGCAGTCGGCAATCCATTCGGTTTCAACTCTACCGTGACCGCAGGCATCGTGAGTGCCAAGGCACGTAGCATAAGCCAGAACAGCCGTGGCGGCAAAATGGGTATCGAATCGTTTATACAGACCGATGCCGCCCTCAACCCCGGCAACTCGGGAGGAGCGCTCGTGAATCTCAAAGGTGAGCTCATCGGCATCAACTCCGCGATTTATTCCAACACCGGCAGCTATACCGGCTTCTCGTTTGCGATTCCTACCACGATTGTAAAAAAGGTGATGACAGACCTTCGCCAGTATGGCACAGTGCAGCGTGCAGTGCTTGGATGCACCGTGACGGAACTTGATGCCAAACTTGCCAAAGAGCACGGAATCACAGCCATCAAGGCCGGACTCCTTGTAAGGGACGTCAATGACAGAAGCACCGCCAAAGAACTCGGTCTTGTGGAAAACGATGTTATTACAGCCATCAACAACGTGGAAGTGCATAATTTCCCGCAGCTTGTAGAGCAGCTTAACAAGTTCCGCCCCGGCGACCAGATTACGGTGACCTACTATCGCGACAATAAGAAATATACCAAGAACGGCACCCTGCGCAACACACAAGGCAACACCACCATCACCAAGAAAAGCGACTTCTCGGAAATAGGATGCGCCTTCATGAAACTCGGCGACGAGACCAAACGCAGGCTCGGCATCTCTTCCGGCGTGAAGGTGACGGGGCTTAAAGGCGGAGCCTTCCGCGACGCCGGCATCAAAGACGGATTCATCATCACCGACATCAACGGCAAGAGCGTCAACACTTCGGACGATGTGGAGATGATTTACAACCAGATAATGAAGAGCGAAGGCGAAGACAAAGTAATGTTTATAACCGGGCTCTATCCCACCGGCAAGAAATATTACTATGCCGTAAATCTTTCGCAAGAATAATTCCAATCTCCCCTGCTTAAAAGAGGCCGCGCCAAATGGCGCCGCCTCCTTTCCCTTCCCAAGCCCTCACAGACATGCAATAAAACATAAAAAAGTTAAACTGCGATACTTTTTTATGCAACATTCCGGGTTGCCATACGTTAATAAAGGGCAAAGTAATCGTTTTTATTTGTAAAATTGAAAATAATCCGCTAACTTTGCAACAATTTTTTGGAAGGGAATATGAGACAGCTAAAGATAACAAAGTCAATTACAAACCGCGAAAGCGCATCTCTCGACAAGTATCTACAGGAAATTGGCCGTGAGGAACTGATTTCAGTAAGCGAAGAGGTGGAGCTCGCACAAAGAATCAAAAAGGGCGACCATGCCGCCCTCGAAAAGCTGACACGCGCCAACCTTCGTTTCGTAGTGTCGGTGGCAAAACAATATCAGAACCAGGGCTTAAGCCTCCCTGACCTTATCAATGAAGGAAATCTCGGGCTTATCCGCGCAGCGCAAAAATTCGACGAGACAAGAGGTTTCAAATTCATCTCTTACGCCGTATGGTGGATTCGTCAGTCCATTCTCCAGGCCCTTGCCGAACAAAGCCGCATCGTTCGTCTGCCGCTCAACCAAGTTGGTTCGCTCAACAAAATCAGCAAGGAACTTTCGAAATTCGAACAGGAAAACGAACGCCGTCCCTCTCCCGAAGAACTCGCCGACCGTCTGGGTCTTCCGGTTGACAAAGTGTCTGACACCTTGAAAGTGTCGGGCAGACACATATCTGTTGACGCTCCTTTCGTTGACGGAGAAGACAATTCTCTTCTTGACGTGCTCCCCAACGACGACAGCCCTATGGCTGACTCCACTCTCAACCAGGAGTCTCTTTCAAAAGAAGTTGACCGTGCCCTACGTCAGCTTTATGACCGCGAACGCGAAATCTTGAAAATGTTTTTCGGCATCGGTTGCCAGGAAATGACGCTCGAAGAAATCGGAGCTAAATTCGACCTGACCCGCGAACGCGTACGCCAAATCAAAGAAAAAGCCATTCGCCGACTTAAAGGGCAGAAGAGCAAATTGCTCAAGAGCTATCTCGGCGAATAAAAGTAACGGGGCATAATCCCGTCGTAAACTAAGACTACAATTTATGCAAACGCATATATTCGACATAACAAAAATATTTTTGTCGGCTATATGCGTTTGCTTTTTTATATGTCAGGGGGATGCCGAGGAAACTGAGAGCATCTTCCCTGAATCGTCAAAACCGCTGAGTGAATCGCATTTCACATGGGGCGGCGAATTCGGGGCATCAATCGACCTTTCTGGCTACGACACCTCCACATTCGACGTAGATATCATACTGGGATATAAGAATAATTATTTCAAGACTTTGGGTGTAGGGGCCGGAGTTCACCGCGCCTTTGGAACAGGCGACAATTTCATTCCGGTCTATGCCGTTATGCGCACATCTTTCTCCACCAAACCCCGGCTGCTTTTCATGTCGCTTAAAGCCGGATATTCTTTCAACACCATGGGCGACGCTCCGGTATTCGGAGATGTCAACGCATCGCTCGGATGCGGCATAAATCTCGCTGTGAGTAGAAGATTTCGTAGCCATATCATTTTGGCATACGAATTCCGACATTTCAACAAGCGGCACAAAGATATGCTCAACATGCATGCCGACGACATCTCTTTGGCCACCCTTTCTTTCGGAGTAAATTTTTAATACTTACATAAAAAGATTGTCAGGCAGAGGTATTTCTTTAAAACACCCCTGCCTTTCTATCATGGTCCCGTCATCTCTTTTTAGGCATTATATTCAAACGGTATTGCACCGAGAAAAGCACATAACGCGGCAACGCGTTGGTAAATGAAACGGTGCGTCCTGTGGCTGTGACCGAATAATTATAGTTTGTAAGCTGATGCAGTAGGTCAAAGCCGTCTATGCTGAATAACCACCTACGCTTGTCGAATGAAGGCGTGTATGCAAAACGCATATTCCATACCGCTGTCGTCTTGTCTATCTCCTTCATGCCATAACCGTTGCGGGTATAGAATATAAAGTCTGCGGCAATTTCGAATCCCTTAAACGGACGTAGCAATATCCTGCCCCCATATTTGTAGTGATTGGCATTGATCACACGGAAATCCTTTCGCTTCGATGACGTGTGGCGGTTGGTCATCTCCCCCATTATATTGAATGAGTTTTTGCCGTATTCCCACGTCAGGTCTACAGATTGAGTGAGATAGTTACTGCCCACCCTGTATTGCTCCGGTGTTTCCACATCCGTTCCAATCATGTCGGCATAGTCCGTAAGTGTGCCGGAAATTCTGTGACCGAGCATAAACTGGTTTCTTTTGCCGAACTGAATTGAAAAGTCGTTCTGAAAAGACTGCGAGTTGTTGCCGTTGACATTATAAGTTTTATAGACACGTACTCCGGTTGACGTATCGTAAGTATAGCCCCGTGTAAGCGAACGATTCTCCCAGCTACCTGAGACACTTAGCGAATTTCTTATCGGATGCTGCATTTTTTTGGGCATAAATCTCCACGTCAATGAATGGTTTTGAGTATATGCCACTTTTAAATCAGGATTACCTGTCGAGATGTTGAGAGGATCCGCATCATTCACGACGTCTATCATATCGTAAAGGTTAGGGGTCTTTGGCGTGAGATTTCCGCTATATGTCAACATGTTCTTAAAGTAAAGTCTCCGAGAGTCCGATTCTTCTCTCCCAAAGCCATAATCTAATCTTAATCCGTTCCTTTGTGTCTTGGCTGTGTAGAAATGACGTTTCATGAAATAGCTCCTCCCGTCACGCCAGTAGTCAAGATGTGCGTTGGTAATCGTGAACTCCGGCATGAAGCTTATATTGATAAAGGAACCTGACTTGAATGTTTTGGAGTAAAAGAATGAGAACTCTACTGTATGACTGTTTTCAATCTGCATGGAGGTGTAGGAGTTTGTCGGATCGAATGTATCGAGGTAGCCAGCCGGAAGCTGCCCATAAATCCCCATGTCTGAAAGCCGGTCGAGCGCATACATATATGAGTCGCGGTCTCTGCGCTGATGGCGGTAGTCGTAGGCTGCCGTTATGCTCAAATCTAAATGCCGAATATGTGTGGTGTAGCCAAGATATCCCCCGACGTTCAGACTACGGTTGGGGGAATTGTCGAAATACTGGCGCAAGCGGTCGCTCGGCTCAGGATTGGAGCCGAAATTTATCGTATAGTCCTTCCATCGTTCCTCCTTGCTTCCGGAATACTTGAGACCGGGCTCGAACGTCACATAATCGGAAGACCCCGGAATCTTATACGTGAAATAAGGAAAAATTTGCAAGTCCAATGTCTTCCTTGAGCCGTCGGTTGATGTGAGTGACCGGTTGACAATCGACGACATCTGCTCCGGAGTGCCAGAGCCATATATCGACTCAAGCATTTGGCGCGTCATTTCTCCCTGCTCTTCGTTGAATGTGGCAGACGCATCGTTGCTCATACTGTTTTTTCTGACATAGCGCGCCAGCACCATTCCTCCGGGCGACAATCGCTCAAGGTAGGAACGGAAGTAATGACGGGTATCGAGCTTCAGATCGCTTGTGCGTGAGTCACTGAAACTGTATTGGTAATTGTTGGCGCCGTTGAGGAAATTCGCTGTATTGGTATTCGTGCTGATTTTGTTCACCGTTTCTTCGCAGGTAAAATATCCGTTTGCGCTAAACTTGTCGTCGGCACTCTTATGGTCATAGTTGATTGTTCCCATCCGGTATTCCTTCCTCCCGCTTGGAAGACGTTCGGGTGTCCAGGTATCGCTCTTCCCCGGTTTACGGTTGTCATTGAGATTGTTTACATTGGCAAGCACAGTTACGTTCGACAGATTGTTGAACCATGAAGCAAAAAGCCGTCCTGTGTACCGGTCCTTGGTACCTCCTCCGGCCTGGGCGTTGATGGTCCAGCCCATGTTATATTCCTTCTTCAATTTTACATCCATAGTCAGATGCTTGGGAAGAAGTGTGTCGCCAAGCCATTTTTCATATTCCGTCTGCCCTTCATAAACCTCAACGTTCTTCACGGTGTATGCCCCGATATTCTCGAGCATAAGCTGGTTGTTGCCATCAAGAAATTTGCGTCCGTTCAGTAGCAGCGATTCCACCTGTTTCCCCTCGAACATTATGACACCACCCTCTTTCAGCTCCACGCCGGGAAGCTGGGCTATCAGTCCGTCAAGCATAGAACCCTCCGCAAGTTGGAAAGCATCGGCATTGAAGACCACAGTGTCGCCTTTGTTGTAGAACTTAATTTTCGATGCTGTGACGGTGACCTCCCCAAGCGTCTTTGCAGCACGCTTCATGAATATAACAGGGATGGTGCGGTGGTCTTCCCTTTTTCCGAGATTTTTGACCTCGAATGAAATTATTTCCGTTTCATATCCCGGACACGACACCTCCATTGTGTAAACGCTGTCGCGGTGTGGGACATAGAATCCGAAATATGACATGGTATCAATTTCTCCTCTATTGTTATATCTAAAACCGCTATTGGCCCTGCATGTGTCGGAAGGTGAGCCGAGGGAGTCAAAAAGCACTACCTTGGCATTCGTTAGGTACCCTTTTGTAAGAGCGGATTTCACCTGTCCGCCGATATGCAACCGGTAATCGGTAGCTGCGAGTCCGGTTGCCATAGAAGCAACAAGCAGTAATGGAACGATTCTCCTCATTTCTTTCAAATTTGATATATGTTATTTATCGTCTTCAAGCCAGAACAGGTCATTGACGGATTTGCCGAAATATGCCGAAAGCTTCAGCGCAAGTTCGGTACTTGGAACGTATTTGTTGTTTTCAATCGAAAAGATTGTCTGACGCGACACTCCTATCGCCTCCGCGAGTTCCTGTTGTGAGATGCGCTTTATGGCACGCTCCACCCGAATATTATTGTTCATCATTGCTGTTGATTTTTCTTCGTTGGATAAGCAGTGTTACCTTCAGAACGATGATATATATTACCGCAAGAAATACAGGATTGACGAACAACCTTAATATATTAACCCTGCCGGCAAAATCCAGCGCATGAAAAAACACACCGTAAATTTCAATAATTCTACAAACGAGATTCACTGTTATTGCCGTCGCCGCAAGTATGCATACTATACGCGCACGGATCGCTCCGATGTATTCATCGTCAACCTTCTCCCGCGAGACACAGACAAGAAGTATTCCTGCATAAGCCGGAATCCAGCCAAGGAATGCCGGCATTACCTTAATGCCGCTGATAGCGCACATTATTAACACGATTGAGACTAAAATGGCTCCCACAATCAGCCACCAGCCAATGACCTGAAACCTGTAAGGGAGCAAAACCCGAGTTTGATTCAACATAATGAAGATTTTTATGTAATGTATAAATGATTTTTTGTAAAATATAACGCAATTATTGTAAAGTATATTTTACATTACATAAAATTTTTCTGCTGTCCGACAAAATATGACCGACTATCACCTCCCCTCCTCTAAAAAAATAAAGTAAATGAGAATCTTACTTTGCTGAAAGTTTTTCAGTGAGGATTTTCTCAAGTTCATCGACAGACGGATTCTTGGCAAGAATAGTTCCGTCGGAATTGACAAGTACGGTGAGACCAGGAGCGTTGGGCGTTCCGTATTTATTCCAAATAGAATCAACATCGTTGATTTCCGCAAGACAAGGCCATTTATAGCCGTCTTTATCGACTGCAAGACGCATGTAACCGTCATTGTCGGTTTCCCGACCGATTCCCACAATCTCGAATCCGAGAGGGTGGAATTTGTCGTAAACAGGTATCATGGCTTTCGAATTCCGACGACATGGACCGCACCAAGAGGCCCAAAGGTCGATAAGTGCTACTTTTCCGCCGATAAATTCGGATATATAACGCATCTTGCCGTCGGCATCGAGGGCTTTCACGTCGGTATATTTCTTCCCCGGTTCGATGAGTTTTCCAAATAAACCGGCGCAAGCGTTTCAATCTCAGTGGAATATGGATGACCGGCGAATCTGCCACTGTAATGGCGTTTATAGATGTTATAATAGTCGAGATGGTCGTTTGCAGAAGAGTCCCACATCTTACGGACAATCATATATAGTCCGAACTCTGTTGAATCGGCGGCAAGCGTCTCCATTTCGTAATCATGAAATGCACGGTTTATTTCCCCTTCCATCGCCTCTTTGCGGAGTCCGTATTCCGAATATCGTTTCCCCTCCGCTTCGAGAGTCTTCATAACCTGTCTCAGGGAATCCATTTCGATTTTATCACGCGATTTATAGTATCGATTTTCCACAGCTGTATATTCAGGTAGCGTAAAACTCAAGCCGTTGGATTCTATCGAGTCGTTAAAAGCAGTATATCGGGAATAAATCGGCCCTTCGTAAAAAGAGCTATAATATTTCCCAAATTTGGCTGAAAGAGGGGAAGAGGAGACACGTCTTGATTTAGGATTACCGGCTTCGTCGCGTTCTACTTTGAAAGTAACAGTTTTTCCGTCAGAAAGGAACATCCAGTCGGATTCATAAGAACCTCTGAATGGTCCGGGCACAAGCATATATACCTGCACGGTATCGGAAACAAGGTCGTAAGAAAATCTGCTGTCAACCACCGGAACTTTAATCTGAGGTATAACGAAGGGGTGGGCACCCTCTTTCATTATCACCACGTGGTCGATATCCATACCTGGCATAACTTCTCCCGTGACTATGGTGGTTTTAGAATAACTTTCCAAAGAGAAAACGGCAAAAGCAACGAATGCCGTAGCTCCAACTATTTTTTCCAACTTTCATGACTTTATATTTTCGTAATTACAGATTAAACATAAACAATTTGTGCAATTTTGAATGTAGGAACATACCTTTGGTATGTTTGATTGCCCAGAATTGGATACCAAAGAGTCCTGAGGAAATCAATCCCACCAGAAAAACCAGACGCGAGAGTTTTTCAGTTCCTCTTTTAGTTCCGGCAATGGAACTCCCTGGTCAACCACATCCGGGCAATATGCATATTGTTCCAAGGCAAGTGCCGACGCTTCATTCTCTGGCACCGGAGATTTTACATAATACTCCACTGAATCCTGTCGGAAAGTCGCAGGCATCGCACCATTACTTTCATACCAATGTTTTGCAAATGCGACATGGTCTTTCCAATCGGGACATTCGTTCCAACCACCAAAAGGAAGCCATGCAAAAATTTCCCATGGATGTGCTGTCGGAATCTCTGCTAAAATCAACATCTCTCCGGGTTCACCCACAAGCATCATTTCAACTTCCGAAGGCGTTGTCGGTTCCACACAACCTTCTCCCTTTGTCGTAAGCTCTTCTTTGGTATGGTTATTGTGCATAATTTTCAGATAACGAGCCAAAGTTCGAGGAACATCAACCATCGAAGCCTCTTCAATTCTTCTTTTCCGAGCCGTCTCTTCCGAAGAGAAATCTCCAGATGCGTTCTCACATACATGATTAAAAAACTCCGGAGTAAAGATGACGGGATAAAAACCCTTTTTTCTACCCTCTTCCAATTTTTTCCTATAGACTTTCGCAACCTGTCGGCCATTCATAAATTCGAACGTTTCACACCGACATCCGAGAAAATCAGAGTAACGGGAAGCATCTACATTTTTGCCAACAGATTCTTTGGATTTATGGCAGGCAGCCCTCTCCTTTCTTGCAATCTCCAGTTTTTCATAAAACTCTTGCCATTTCCTGTCATATCTTTTCTTCTGGTGTCTTTTAGCCCACGGCAAGAAAACAAACCGGAGAAGAACCACCATAAGAACTAAAAAGGCAATCAGTACTAATATACCCCAATCCATATTTATACAATCAATTTAAAATCTTCATAGCATCTTGAATTGTCTTTGAGTATGTAAAGCACGATTCCTTATTGAATCAGAAAACTGTAATTGCATCATTTGAAATCTGATTTAAAAAACGTTGAGACAAATGCGAATGGCGGCGAATCAAGTCAACCGACATGCCAAGCAAATTTTCAAGATATCCTTTCAATGCACTCATAATAAAAATCTTTGGAGGCATATCCACCAAAATATCCACGTCACTATGCGGACCATTATCACCGCGTGCCATCGAACCGAATAAACATAATGCCGTAACCCCATATTCTTTCTGAATATAGAGTTGATTCTTGCGTATAATATTTATGCAGTCATTAACATTAAACATAGATGAAGCCTTATTTTCACTGTGAATTATAGATTATCCACAAAATTGTCATTTATGGCGTAACAAATCAGATTATTCCGTCACGACGGAGGAGGGCATCTACGGAAGGTTCCTTACCTCGGAATTCGATATACAATTTCATAGGATCGACAGTGCCGCCGCTTTGCAACATCTTTTTGAAGCGTAGAGCCGTTTCCTTATCGAATATGCCATTTTCCTTAAATGCGGAGAAAGCATCGGCATCGAGCACTTCGCTCCATTTATAGCCATAATAACCTGCCGCATATCCGCCGGAAAATATATGGCCGAACGAGGGCGACGTGAGACATCCTGCAACCCCGTCAAAACATTTCACATCTTTCTGAGCCTCCCTTTCAAACTTTTCAATATCGGCGCTTGCGCGTATCGGTTGTTCGATTGTATGGTAAGCCATATCGAGATAACCGAAACCGAGCTGACGCATGCATGAATATGCCGCGCCATATTGTCCGGCCCTTACGAACCTCTCAATAAGCGACTCAGGCATTTTATCTCCGTTTTCATAATGACGTGCAAAACCGTCGAGGAACTCCTTTTCAGTAAGATAATTTTCGTTAAACTGAGAGAACAGCTCTACGAAATCATGATAGACGTTCGTACCGCTCAAAGATGAAAACACCGCCTGCGCCGAAAGTCCGTGCAAAGCATGACCGAATTCATGAAGGAATGTACGCACTTCCCCCGGAGTAAGCAAAACGGGACGGTCTCCCACCGGCTTAGAGAAATTCATGACTATGGAAATCAAAGGCAATTCCCGATTTCCGCCATCATCCTTGGTTTCAGTCCTAAATTCCGTCATCCACGCACCCGGACTTTTACCGGCCCTGTAAAAGAAATCGGCATAAAGGATGCCGAGAATATCCTCCCCGTCATAAACTTCATAAGCCCTGACATCCGGATGATAAACCGGAATATCCCGATTCTCTTTAAAAGTGTAGCCGTAGAGTTTTGTTGCGAGCCCGAAAACGCCGTCGATAGTTCCGTTTAGTTCGAAATAAGGTTTCATATCCTCATCGTTAAAGGCATACTTCTCCCCTTTCAGCTTTTCAAACCAATAACTGTAGTCCCAAGGCATTAGGTTAAATCCGTCGCCTTCCGACTTTTTCGCGAAATCTTCGATTTCCTTGAGTTCCCGCTTCATCGGAGCGGCATATTTCTCACGGAGATTTTCCAAAAGATTCATCACCCCCTCAACATTCGCCGCCATTGTGCCGCTAAGATGATATTCGGCAAAATTGGATTTCCCCATAAGGCGGGCAATTTCCAGACGGATATTGGCAATATCCTTGAGGATTTGCGTATTATCGAATTCTCCGGTCGAGTTGCGGGAATTATATAGGCGATAAAGCTGCTCCCGAAGGTCGCGTCGTTCCGAATATTTCATAAACGGCACATAGGAGGGCATAAACACAGTGACGAGATATAAGGAGTCATCTTCATCTTTTCCATCAGCCGACAGAGCCTCTTTTGCAGCTTCCCTCGCCGCATGTCTGATCGATTCCGGCAACCCTGCCAAATCCTCTTCCTTCAGCCATAGACGGCGGTGCGGATTCTTCATGTCGTTAGTAACATTCTGTGAAAACCTCACGTTAAGGTCCGACAGTTCCGCATTTAATTTCTTGAAGCGTTCCCGGTCTTCCCCTTTTAAAACAGCCCCGCTCTCGGAAAAACTTCTGTACGTTTCATCAATAAGCCTTAAGGCTTCCGGAGAAAGGTCGGGGCGCATATCCTTTGAGTCATACACAGCCTTTACCCTTTCCCAAAGCCGCACATTGAGCAAGATGGCGGTGCAATGCTCGGAATAGCGGGGAGTGACGTCTGCCATTATCTTCATAAGCTGCTCATCACCCAAGGCAGCCTCAAGATTACCGAGCGTAAGCATGGCGCGCGTCAGCTCCTTGCCGGAACGGTCAAGCGCAGCTACCGTATTCTCAAAATCGGGAGCTTCCGGATTTTCGGCGATAACATCTATTTCAAGCTCATGGCGACGTATGCTTTCATCTATCGCCTCTTCGTAATCGGATATTTTAATTTTGTCGAACGGAACAGCCCCGTAAAGCACATCAGACTCGACAAGCAACGGATTATTTTGATTCATATCTTTCCAAATTATTGCCTCTCTTACAAAACAGGAAACTCATCGAATGAAGAAATTCATACCGCATGGGCAACCGCACCATAAAACATGCCAAAGGAACGGCCCTACTTAAAGAGATTCCTCGTAGTAAACAATTAATAAGCGAAGATAGCACTTTTATCAGACATTACAAAAAAACGGGAAGCCGAATCATCGACTTCCCGTCCTTTTTTATTCATATCATAAGATGTCTCACTTGGCAGGAGTTCCTTCCATGATGACTTGGACACGGTTTTTACCGTTATAAATGCCTTTCATAAATTTATTGAGGTCTTCAAGAGTGATGCTCTCGATAGCGGCTTTATTCTCGGTAATCAAATCCACGCCACGGACATAAGCCATAAGGTTGCTGTCCCAATAAGAATTTTTACGCACCTGGATATCATATTGCTTCAACATAGCTTCCTTGACCTTGTTGAATTCCTCAGCACTGGCACCTTCCTTCATGAGCTTCATATACTCGTCGTTGGCACGCTTGATGAGCGACGCCTGCTGGTCTTTATTAGTCTGGAAGAAATATTCGAGATCCCATACTCCGGTGAAGGGATTGAGCATGGCACTGACCGATGCGCCGTATGTGCCGCCTTCCTCTTCACGCAAAGTGTTGGTATAGATATTGTCAAGAATATCGCCCATCATCGAGACCATGATGTAATTCTTCATGGTGAAGGGGATATTGTTGTCGCTATAGATGTCATATACGAACGTTGTGGGAGTCTGCATCGGCTGCTTGAACTCGTTCTTCACATTTCCGCGTGCAAGCTTGATAGGTGTCTTTACATTCGCCTTAGATTTTTTCCCGGCAGGAAGGGTTGCGATATACTGTTCGAGCAGAGGCTTTAGAGTATTGACATCGACGTTTCCGGTAAAGATGAAGGTATAGTCGGCAGCATTTCCGAGAGCATTATGAACCATAGAAAGCATCTTGTCATAATCGGCGGCTTCGAGAGTCTCGAGCGTAAGGTTCTGCATAATCGGGTTTTCGGGATATTTTGTCTTCGAAAGCTGTTCGGAGAAAATATACTGCGGATTGGTAACTGCATTCTTCAGAGTATTGTTTATCCTCTCGACCGTAACGTTATAAGTATCCTTATCAGGGTTAACGTTAGTGAATGAAGTATAGATAAGCTCCATAAGGGTGGGAAGGTCTTTGACGGTAGAAACTCCGGAAAGCACATCCGTATAATTGTTGATGGCGAAACTTACTCCGGCTTTCTTGCCAGCAAGATATTTGTCAAGCGTCTTGGTGTCGAACGGCCCTTTCTTGGAAGAGTTGAAAGCCACATCAGAAAGCAATACGTTTGCGGCATCTTCTTTATCATAAGTCTGTTTTCCACCCTCGCGGTAAGCCGTAAGTAATATCTCGTCGGCAGCAAAATCCGTGGGCTTGACAATCACCCTTGCTCCGTTGGGAAGATTGAACTCGTATGAATCAAATGCAAACGGTTTTGCGTCGCCCTTGATTTTAACAGGGGTAGGAAGATTTGCAATCAGCGGGTCTGTAATCACCTCATCCACATACGCTTCATATTGAGCGTTCATGGCATCGGTGACAGTCTTGACCATTACATCTTCAGCAACGATAGCAAAACCTTCTTTCTGAGGTTCGGAAGTGACAATCACCATATTCTCATTGGTGAGAAGAGAGGCGACTCCCTGATTGATGGCTTGCACCGGAATCATCGGAAGGATCTGCTTCACAATCTCGAATTCCTTTTCAATGCCGGGCGCCGGTTCGTTATCTACGAAATGGCGGCACAATTCGCTGCCGAACGCACCGTTGCTTGTTTTGTCGCGCTCGTTATAACTGTTTTCGTAAGATGCAAGGATTTCGTCGCGCACCCTATCAAGTTCAGTGCCGGTGAAACCAGTCTTGCACGCACGCGCCACAATGGCCATTACCTCAGCCACAGCTGCCTGCGTACCCTTCTTGGGAATAACCACAATATTGAATGAATCCTTGGTCTTCGAAACATAGAAATCTCCGAAATACACACCCGCCTGTGCAAACGTGCATTCAGGATTCTGGGCAGCCTCGGAAATGCGGTTGTTGATGAGAGAGGAGATTACGTTCTTCAAAAGCATGTCATTGGCATAGACTTCCACCGTGTTTCTCATTTCAAAAGGCACCTTGTCGCTTTTGAAAGAAATCGTGGTACGCGGAACGTTAAGTTCCGGGTCTGTGAACGATGCATAGATTGGCTTCTCATTGTTGCTGACGGTAGGATAAACCCTTTCGGCGGCATTGGCGGGCATTTCGATGGTGGAGAAAAGATCAATCACCTTTTTCTCCATCTCCTCTGCATCGAAGTCACCAACAATCACGATGCCCTGTTGGTCTGGGCGATACCATTTCTTATAATAGGCGCGGAGCACCTCGGGCTTGAAGTTCATCACCACTTCCATCTTGCCTATCGGCATCTGCTCATATTGATATTCCTCATAAATCTTGGGAAGTATAGAGCTATACATACGGAAGCTTGCATCGTTTCGCGTGCGCCATTCTTCCTGGATTACACCACGCTCGGCATCGATTTCAGCCTCTTCAAGAAGAATGTCGCCGCTCCAGTCATGAAGCACAAGAAGCACGCTGTCCATAAGCGGCTTGTCGGTGGTTGGGACGTTGTTGATGTTATAGACCGTCTCGTCGAATGCCGTGTAAGCATTGATGTCGGCACCGAAACGTATGCCCTTGCTCTGGAGATAATTGAGCATGTTCTTTCCGGGATAATTCTTGGTGCCGTTGAAAGCCATGTGCTCAAGGAAATGGGCGAGACCGAGTTGATCTTCGGTTTCAAGTGTTGAACCCACTTTCTGGGCGATATAGAAATTGGCACGCTCCTTGGGCTCCTCGTTATGCATGATGTAATAACTGAGTCCGTTTGGAAGCACGCCCGACTTCACTTTCGGATTCAAAGGAAGCGGAGTCAGCTGAGGCATTTGTGCGCTCATGCAAAGGATGCCTGTAAGAAACATCGCAATGCTCAAGACTTTCTTAATCATAATGTTTTATTTTTAATAGAATGTTGTTATTGTCTATGGAATCGTATTTTTGTCGTTGTATAATACGGGGCATTGTATGATAAAGGAGAGTCAAGACGAAATATCTGCCTATACTTATAACGTATCAATTCTCAAAATGAATATCTTTCATGCCGATGTATCCACTTATTTATAGCGTGCCCACTTTATGAGGTCAGCGAATGTCGGTTTCTTGCCATACATAAAGATACCGACCCTATAAATTTTGCCGGCAATCCATGCCAAGAATAAAAATGACGTGTAGAGGATTGCAAGCGACACCCAAATCTGCCAAGCAGGAATGTCGAACGGCACTCTCGCCATCATCACCATCGGAGAAGTAAAGGGTATCATCGAGAGCCACAATGCCAGCGACGTGTTGGGGTCGGAAGCGGCAGTCATAGCGAATATTATTCCCAGGATAATAGGCATGGTAGCGAACGTCGTGAGCTGCGATGCGTCCTGAATATTATCTACCGCAGAACCGATGGCAGCGAATATGGCCGCATAAAAGAGGAAACCTCCCACAAGGAAAAGCCCCATATAACCGAACATTCCCGCCACATAGCCCACGGAAGAGAACATTGCAAGGGCCTCGACCATCGAAGGATCCATCGTGCTCGCCGATGCATTGAAAGTGCCGGAATTGAACATATCGACCTGCGTAGCCATGCTTTCGGGCATCAACATCGGCATGAAAATGCCCGCGAAACCACACACAAGAATCGCCCATATCACAATCTGGATTACGGCTACAAGACCCACACCTATTATTTTACCCATCATAAGGTCGGTGGGTTTCACCGACGAAACCACCAATTCAAGCACCCTGTTGTTCTTCTCCTCTATGATGGAAGTCATCACCATCTGTCCGTACATAAGCAGGAACATATAGAGTATGAACGTCATCAGCATACCGAGAATCATGGAGATGGCGGAAGATGTGTCTTTAACATCGCCGTTATCGTCAACACGTACCGTGCGCATATACACATCTACTTTCGAATCCGCGATAATGCGTTCGATGTTTTCTATGTCATACGCCTTGAGACGTTCATCGCCTATGGCTTTTTCCATCACTCCGATAATGGTTTTTTCAAGCTCTATCGAACCTGACTCATGTGTATAAAGAGTCACGTTTTCCGGATGCTCGACAATATCAGCTTCTATGGCAAGCACACAGTCATAGTTTTCATCATGGATGAGCTTGTCGGCAGGAGCATCGGAAGGCTCTATCACAATCGTCGCGTTGTCTTTGGTCTCCCGGATAAGCGCGGGAAGAATCACACCGCTTTTATCCGCCACGGCTATCTTCCGAGTGTCAGGCGACGACATCATCATTATCAGCGAGGGCGCCGCCATAAGCAAAATCATAAGTATCGGACCGAGCAAGGTGGTGATTATAAAGCTTTTCTTGGCAATACGCTCCTTTAACTCGCGACCTATTATTATCGATATATTGGAATTCATTTCTTATCTTATGTTAGTTGGTCAGTTATTCTCTTCATATATGGGTGGCTGTTCGCCGTCGGCTTCGCGCACGGTGCGAATGAAAATATCGTTCATCGAAGGGAGATTCTTATCGAACGTTACAATCTCCACTGCATCGTTGACGAGCGAAATGAATTCACGCACTGACATTTCCGGCTTCAGAGAGATTTCCGAGCGGTAGATGATTCCGGTTTCGGACTCCTCCGGTTTGTCAAGGTTATATGAAACCAAATTGTCGCCGAGTTGCGAAAAAAGGTGACTGGGGTCGCCCTTAAACGATAGGCGATAGTTGTCGCGCCCCATCCTTCGACGAATTTCCGCCACATTTCCGGAAAGTATGTTACGAGCACGGTTAATGAGGGTTATGTTGTCGCAAAGCCGATCCACACTGTCCATGTTGTGGGTGGAAAAGATAACAGTGGCACCTTCGTCCTTCAGCCGGAGAATCTCGTTTTTCAGAAGATCTGCGTTTATTGGGTCGAATCCGGAGAATGGTTCGTCGAAAATAAGCAATTTCGGGCGATGAAGCACCGTCACAATAAACTGAACCTTCTGCGCCATACCCTTTGAAAGTTCCTCGACCTTACGGTTCCACCACCCTTCGATTCCGAAACGTTCAAACCATTTCCTCAACTCGCTTTCGGCCTCACGCGAAGAAAGACCCTTGAGACGGGCGAAAAATTTGGCTTGGTCGCCCACTTTCATTTTCTTGTAAAGCCCCCTCTCTTCCGGCAAATAACCAATTTGAGCCACATCGTCGGCCTGTAGCCTATGTCCGTTGAAAATCACCTCACCGCTGTCGGGGGCAGTGATATGGTTGATGATTCTGATAAGGGTGGTTTTTCCCGCCCCGTTAGGGCCGAGCAATCCATATACCGTCCCTTCCGGTATGCACAGGCTCACATTGTCGAGAGCAACATGACCGGTATAGCGTTTGCTAACGTTTCTTACTTCAAGTATATTGTCCATATTTCTATGATTTAATTGCTATGATTTAGTCTCCATTGTCGAGCAATTCCACCAATTCCCGTGAAGAGATTCCGGACTCATGCATCATGGCCCGCAAACGTGGCACGGTCTTGGAGATAAATTCCCTCCTGAGCATGTTTCTTATCTGCGATACCGCCTCGTCGGCCACAAAATATCCCATACCCCTCCGCTGGAAAATAACCCCTGCCTCGGCGAGTTCATCATACGCTTTCATAACCGTGCGCGGATTCACCCCGAGAGTAACGGCCAGCTCCTTGGTAGAGGGGATACGGTCGCCTTGCTCCCATCTGCCGGTCATGATTCCAGACGTGCAATAGTCACTTATCTGGCAAGATATTGGTCTGTTGTCGTCAAATTCCATTAAGGTTGTCTTCTTGGGAAACGCTGGTAGAACAACACTATGATTCCTCCGATAATCACCACAATCGGGAGAACCATGATTTTTATCCACGCCGTCATCTTTTCAAAGAATGAAGTGGCAATCAATGATGAATCATGGAGAGAGGACATCGAAGCCATGTCAAGGTCTTTGAAAACTCCGATACCTGCAAGTAATCCAAGCAGAAAAGAAGGCGCCGACATCACAACGAATCCCAGCCCGATACTCTTGAGATATAAGTGGGTCCTTGACATTACCGCAAAGTAAAGACAGGTAAGGGCAGCCATTAAATTTATCAGCAAAGAAAAGCCAAAGAACCAAAAACATTCAGAGGATGAATATTTAACATGCACGCTTTCAACGGCCATATTCGCCAATGTATCTCCTGATATAAAATAAGAAATCAGCCCCGACGTCACATAAGACACAAGCGGCAACGCCACGATAGTGTAGAGAAGCATAAAGGTGGCTTTCTCGTTTGATGTAGCGGGAAGCACGATACACTGTCCACGTCCCTTCCGGCTGCCGAAAACGGCAGAACCGAACACTGCGAAGTAAGCGGGTACGCCGGCAAACTGATAGGCAATAAGACTACCGTCATGGAGAGCTACAAGACTCGTCACCACGGAGATAGCGACGCTACATAGGAAAAATACGAGCAGATACCGACGCAGTGTCGGCCACCAGAAACGAAACACCATACGCAGCCGTCCCAGACTGAAGGCGTTGCAATAGTTCTGTATGTTTGATTCAGTAAGTTGTGTCATAATTCTTTTTTAAAAGAGCATTACGGATATATTGAGCCACGATTCCACCTTGCGGAGATTCCAATGCCGAATAAAGGAGACGGTAATCGAAAATCCCTTGCTCCTGAAAGCATGGCCCGGCTTCGTCAAATGGCAAAATATGACGGTATTTTCCTGCATACCATTCCGAATATAAAGCCCCCGGTAACTGAGAGTATCCGGATTTAAAGGTAACGATAGAGAGAATATCCTCCACCGCCCCAGCCAGGGCAACCTCTCCGTGATGAAGATGAATCACACCATCGTATAGACTCGCTAGGTCGGCTATGGTATGAGTGGAAACTATGATTGTAGTTCCAGGCGAAGACATTTCGGCAAGCATGCGTGAGAGTGTCTCCTTGCTCCCTATGTCAAGTCCGTTGGCGGGCTCGTCAAGCAAAAGCACTTCGGTATTAAGGCTCATCACATAAGCAAGCATTGCCTTATGTCGTGTCCCCAACGACATGGAAGAAAACTTCATGTCGCAATTAAGCCCGAATTCCGATAGATTCCTCTCGAGTTTGGCAGGGTCGAATCCGGGAAAAAAACAGGCATGCCGACGTGCCATTTCTCTCACATCGCGCATGAATGTTGTAAAATCGTTTCCCAGGAATGTGATTTTTGAAAGCACGGAGGGTTCACGCAGCGAAATGTTGCGGTTGTCAAGCAGACATCTCCCTGAAGACGGCATAAGCACTCCTCCCAAATTTTTCAACAACGTAGTCTTCCCTGCGCCGTTCGCCCCCATCAGCAGATGCACACCCGGGGGAATTTGTCCCGAAATGTCATGCAACGCTTCCTTCGAGCGGCCGTCATAGCTGTATGTAAGATTCTGTAATGTTATCATAAACCCTGATTGGTGTAGTGGTGTATTTCACTACACCACCGCAAAGTTATGATAAAATTCTGACTCACGCAAATAAATCTTATTTTTTATTAAAAATTTTATAAAGAAAGCAGAAGAAACGATTTTTAGAAGAATTTTATATAATACCATTCATCACGGCATAAAGTGAAAGTCCGGAAGCGGATTTGATTCCCAGTTTTACAGAAATATTTTTACGATGGGTTATGACAGTGTTGACCGAAATGCACAATTCATCGGCAATCTCCTTATTGATTCTTCCGGAAGCTATAAGTTTCAAAACTTCCTTCTCCCTTTGAGAAAGTTCTCCCGGTACTATCTCCTCCTCCCTGAGCGACGCAATAAGATTCTTAACCAAGGCATTGATTTCCGACTCATCTGAATCAGTAAAAATCATCTGGGGCGACTGAGTCATCCCGTCATTCCCCCCACAGCCTCCGACAACAACGGTTTTCGATTTTCTCGGCATGAAAAAATCAATATTGCCAATGAAAACGTCCGCCGATACGAAAAAGGCATCCGCTTTATCAGCAACCGGCTTAAACTCCCGGAAACAACCGAAACTCTCCACCGCGATGTCGCTGAAACCATGGACAACAGACCTTATGCCCAACGATTCGAGGGCACGCAGTCCTACAAGCGCCAAACATCTGTCTCCGCTCATTTCGACCCGGCATTTCCGTTACACATCATCTCTTCCACAATAGGGAACAGAATCCTGTTTCTTATCCTGTTGTTCTGGCAGTAATCTTTTTCAAGGGAAAAAATGGCCGACACAACCGCCATACACAAATTCCGGTCGTAACTCCCTCGGAGATGGACCACAAAAAAATAGAGGAGGTCATGGAGTTTCTCTTCGACCTCGGCATATCCCCCCGCCAAACTTTCCTTGTCAACGCTTATTTCTCCAGCTTTCAACGCCGGGAAAAAAATCTCGGTTTCATATTGAAGACATTCCGAGAGCTGCGTTTTCATCTCGATAAAAAATCTCTGAAGCAACATCAGATTGTTGTCTTTGCCGCTGCGCATCAACAAAGAATTGAAATGCCGCTCTATGTTCGGGAGCTGCACCATCTGATAAAAACGTGATGTCTTTTCAAGATAATCCACCGTCTTCTCAAGGGTGAAGGTGCCTCTCGGATTGACAGGGAAATAATCCTTATCGAGAAACGTATTGACCACGGAAAGGAAAAAATCGGAATCGATATCCGCATTCGCGCATATCGCTCCGATAGAAGCATCGCCCACGCCGAGATTCACGCCAAGACGATTGATAACAGGTATGAGCTGCGGATTGGAGAGCACTGCATCCGCAAGCTTAGATTCTTTATTAAATATAGCCACAATCAGCCTTTTACGATTATAGTTGAATTCTGGGTTATTATGATGTCCATCCCCACATCGTGAGGCTCGACAGGGACTTCGTCCACAAGTTGGAACTCATAGCCGACGCCCACTTTTGTAGCTTTGGTGGTCTTCAGGAGACGGTCGTAGAAACCTTTTCCGCGTCCCAGACGGTTTCCACGTCTGTCATAAGCCACAGCCGGGACCACAATAAGTTCAATCTCCGAAGGGTCAACCGTATTGTCGCCCGTGGGTTCTTCAATATGGAAACTACCGAGTTCAAGTTTCGACTCCTCGTAAGGCAGAATCTCAAGGTTCACTCCGTTAACCCTCGGAAGAAAGAAATGCTTCCTTCCTGACCATTTACCCAAAAAGTCATGGGTAAAAAGCTCGTCGGGCAAGGAATGATACATCAATATCCTGTCGGCAAGCAAAAACGCCGCCGTTTTCTCAAGCCGTGCAAACACTTCCTCCGCGGCATCTCTCTTCTCGGATTCGGAGAGCATCACACGAAGTGACTTTACTTTTCTTCTGATTTCGTTTTTTTCCATAGTCTTCATTACAGGTTTAATTAAGATAAAGGGCGCCGGCAGGCAATATCTGAATGCATGAATGCCGCCGGGATATAAAGGTCAAGGCCGTAGATGGAGGCGGTAGTGCCTTTTTTCGAAGAACCTTTGCCACTGTCTTTCAGTTTTATATCGAGCGGCGATTCACCGTTTTCAAGAGCTTCGACAGCTCTTTTCACCGCCGGATCGGAATGGTTGAGCATCTCAATAAATGCCGGATAGCCAAGCACATCGCGCGCAATCATTGCTTTGATCTGCTCAAGCAGCAGCCCGCGGGACTTGTTGATATAATACCAACGCGTGGGAATGCCGTTTTTCACTGCAAAACTAACAAAATTTTCCAAAAGAGTGTTGTCTCTCGGAAGCACCTTGAGAAGCCTGTCAAGGCTTTTAACGCCATCAAGCATCCCACGGTATTTATCGGCCACAGAATATGCAAACTTCTGGATAAGCCCGTTGTTGACCACATTTATATAGTAGGATGTATAGCCAGTGGTGTCCTCAGGCACGAAGACGTCAGGCATAATGCCCCCACCTCCATAGACGGTGCGCCCGTTTGAAGTAGAGAATATCTTACTTTTGTCCAATTTGATACTGTCGGCATTATAGAACTCGCCATGCGTATAGCGGTCAACGATATCGAGTTCATATTTACCGTCCTTGCCACGCGTGTATTCTTTTTGTATCGACCGCCCCGACGGTGTGTAATATCGGGCAACCGTCAAGCGGATGGCGGAACTGTCGGGCAATTCCGTCTGATTCTGCACGAGCCCTTTGCCGAAACTGCGGCGCCCGATGACGAGGCCGCGGTCGTTATCCTGAATGGCTCCGGCAAATATTTCGGAGGCGGAAGCGGAATACTCATTCATGAGCACAGTCAATTCGGCATCCTTAAAACTACCGCCGCCATCGCTGATAGCCATATTCTCGTTTTCAGGACGACGTCCCTTCGTATAGACAATCATCCTTCCGGCCGGCAAAAACTCGTTGGCCATATATATGGCCTGGTCCATAAAACCTCCGGTATTACCGCGCAAATCGATGACATACTTCTTCGCGCCGTTTGCCTTCAGGTCATTGAGAGCGGTAAAAAATTCGTTATAAGTGTTGCGTGCGAATTTCGTAACGCGAAGATAACCCATGGAATCGCCCAACATATAAGAGCAATCTACGGAATTCACAGGTATGTCGCCTCTGATTACGTCGAAAGCGAGAGGCTTCGACGAATTATATCGCATTACTTCCAGTTCAACTTTCGAACCTTTCGCCCCTCTCAGGGTTTTGAAAACCTTATCTGTAGTAATTTCTTTTCCTGTAAGCGAGGTGGTATCGGCTTTTATAATACGGTCACCGGGAAGCAACCCTACTTTTTCAGCAGGGCCACCCGGTATGACCTCGATTACATTTACGGTGTCGTTCATAATCTGAAAAGATACGCCCACACCGCTGAACGACCCTTCAAGGTCATCGTTGACCGACTGCAACTCCGAAGCGGCGATATATGCGGAATGGGGGTCAAGAGAATTAAGAAGTTCCGGAAACTGGGCCTCTATAAGGGAATCCACATCTATGGCATCAACATATTCCGAACCAATCAGACGGAGCACCGTCCGCAGCTTCTCTTCTTTATCGGAAAGAGAACGATGGGTGATATAACGCCCTATAAAAATGCCGCCGACCAAACCGAGAGAAAGAAGCAACGGCAATGCTACAAGACCTAAATTCTTTTTACCCTTCATTGTCCAATGAAATATATGAGGTTTCAACACCGGCACGCTTCAAAAGATCTATGCCGTCGGTAATTCTGTAAAGTTCGGAGAAAACCACCCTTCTAATCCCGGCCTGGATAATAAGCTTGGCACACTCCACACATGGACTCGCAGTGACGTAAAGGGTGCTCCCTTCGCTCGAATTGTTACTTCGTGCCACTTTTGTGATAGCATTCGCTTCGGCATGAAGCACATAAGGGAAAGTGGTGTCGTCGATATCTTCACAAATGTTAGGGAATCCCGACGGCGTCCCGTTATAGCCATCGGAAATAATCATCTTGTCTTTGACAATCAATGCGCCCACCTTGCGCCGGCGGCAATACGAATTCTCACTCCATATCCTCGCCATGCGCAGATAACGCTGGTCGAGCACCCTGTTTTTGTCGTGGGTATCCATGCAAAAAAATTAAGAAAAAACTACATTTCGGAATGTTCCATCAGGAACTTTTCGGCATCAAGAGCGGCACGGCATCCGGTGCCGGCGGCGGCCACGGCCTGGCGGTAGCGCGGATCGGCACAATCTCCGGCGGCAAAGACACCCTCCACGGTAGTCGCCGTAGTGCGGCCGTCAACCACAATGTAGCCTTCTGCGTCAAGTTCAATCCAGTCTTTGAATATTTCCGTGTTCGGACGATGGCCGATGGCAAGGAAGAAACCGTCGATTGCAATATCAAACCGCTCCTCTTCCGGAGTGCCTACATGACGCACTATATGGGCGCCTTCAACGCCATCCTCGCCGAAAAGGCCTTCCGTGTTGCAATGGAAAAGTATTTCGATATTTTCACGTTCCTTCACGCGGCGCTGCATCACGTCGGAAGCACGTAGCACCCCTCTCCTCACGATAAGGTAAACCTTTTTAGCAAGAGTTGAAAGATAGAGAGCTTCCTCGCAGGCGGTGTCGCCTCCGCCAACCACAGCCACATTCTTTTTACGATAGAAGAAGCCGTCGCAGGTGGCACATGCACTTACGCCAAGACCTCTGTATTTTTCCTCATCCGGAAGTCCGAGATATTTTGCCGAAGCTCCTGTGCAAATAATGACGGTTTCAGCCATCACAACGTCGCCGTCTTCGTCTTCACAACGGAAAGGGCGCGACGAGAAATCTACGCTCGCAATGGTTTTCGGACGTATTTCAGCTCCGAAACGCAACGACTGCTGACGGAATTCCTCCATCATCTCCTGCCCTTGCACTCCATTCGGATAACCCGGAAAGTTTTCTATTTCGGTCGTCTGAGTCAGCTGACCGCCAGGCTGGTTGCCTTCATATACCAAAGGATGAAGATTAGCTCGCGATGCATATATTGCCGCCGTATATCCGGCAGGACCTGAACCTATAATCAAGACCCTTGTGTTTGTTTCTGCCATATTTATTTTAATAATATGTAATTCCTATTGATTTAACGTCGTAATTCTATAAAATTGTCAATGTCAACCTTTGTTAATATAACAATTATTTCAAGTTAAAGGATAAACCGGAGCGATGTTTATCTTAAATCCACAATTTCCGCCTTCGGATATTTTGACCTTGGATACTCAAATTCCGACGCCGGCAACGCACTGACCGCCCTGAAAGAAGTGACATCCACTGTCGTTGAACCGGAAGCGGTAGTGACAGCAATCCTTTCGGTCTGGAAATTGGTAGCATTGATTGTGAAAGTAAGTTTCCTAACCCCGGATTTCTTACTTCTCGGCACAAGGTCAATCACGTATTTTCCGTTTCGCTTCACCGGAGAGAAACTATAGGAGTAGCCTCCGGCACCCCCCTTCACATAAAGCAACGGATTCGATTCCAGCAATTCCTGTGCGGTAGGCGTTATGACGGTCGTCTCCATTGTGCGAGGGTTATACGTATATAGAGTCTTCCCGTTGTACCAGGTAGAAACCTGGGGGAGCAAGACAGCGAATTTCTGTCCGCTGCTTTTCAGCGAACCCTTCACATTCTTGCCGTTCATCCTCATTGAAAAAGTGGCATTGATGCCTTTGGCTCCCGAGATAACGGCGGCAGCCTTCTGCGCCACCTGTTCGGCGGTTATGGCAGCCGTCGCCTCGAAACCAAACGTAAAGAGAGACAATGCTGCTATTATAAGGGCTATAAATCTTTTTCTTCTCATATTTTTTACCAACATAACTATATCTTAATACGGTTAGAATTCTTACCCGCTACACATCACGGGTTAAGTATCGATTCGAGAGTTATCGCATCTACAAGTACAGACCTCGGCTTACCGCCATGGGCCGGACCGACTATGCCGGCGGCTTCAAGCTGGTCCATAATCTTGCCTGCACGGTTATACCCGATGGAATAGCGCCGTTGCAAGGAAGACGTGGATGCAGTGTTGCTTGAAACGATGAGACGCGCCACTTCATCGAACAACGGGTCTTTGTCGCCGAAATTGTTACCGAGTTCTCCATCCGAATCGCCGCTACCGGTATTTACAGGCTCCGGAAGGATATAAGCCCCTTGCCCGTACGGTTGACGCTTAATGTAGTCGCATATAGCTTCCACCTCGGGAGTGTCAATAAACGCACACTGCACGCGCACCATAGGGGCATTGTTGCTTATAAGCATGTCGCCCCGTCCGATAAGCTGCTGGGCACCCGGAGTGTCGAGAATGGTCTTACTGTCAACCCCCGAACTCACCTTAAAAGCGATACGCGCGGGGAAATTAGCCTTAATAATACCGGTGATGACATTGGTTGATGGCCTCTGGGTGGCTATGATGACATGCATTCCCACAGCCCTCGCCTTCTGTGCAAGGCGTGCAATCGGAATCTCCACCTCCTTACCGGCAGTCATTATAAGGTCGCTGAACTCATCGACCACCACCACTATATAAGGTAGGAAGCGGTGGTCGGCACCGTCGAGAGGGGTTAGCCTCCGGCTCTTTATCATCTCATTGTATTCCTCGATATTGCGCGCATGTCCTTTGAGAAGTTGGTAACGGTTGTCCATTTCCACGCATAGCGAACTCAAGGTGGCCACCACCTTGTCCATGTCGGTGATGATTGCGTCTTCCGCATCAGGAATCTTGGCAAGATAATGCGCCTCGATTTTAGCATAAAGACTGAATTCCACCATTTTGGGGTCAATCATCACAAATTTAAGTTCATCAGGAGTCTTGCTATAAAGCAAAGAAGCAATAATGGCATTAAGACCCACGGATTTACCTTGTCCGGTGGCACCGGCGACGAGAAGATGCGGCATTTTTGCCAAATCGGCGATATAAACCTCGTTAGAAATCGTTGAGCCGAGCGCAATCGGCAGTTTATATTTTGTTTCCTGATATTTGTGCGATTTTATGATAGTGCGCATGGACACCGTCTGAGGGTCGTTGTTCGCCACTTCGATACCTACAGTTCCTTTCCCTGGAATCGGTGCTATGATACGCACGCCCACGGCGGCGAGGCTAAGGGCTATGTCATCAACCAAATTCCTGATGCGATTGATTTTCACGCCACGGTCGGGCACTATTTCATAGAGTGTGACGGTCGGTCCGACGGTAGCCTCTATGCTCAAAATGGGAATGCCGAAATCAAGGAGCGTTTTCTTGATTTTCTCTTTGTTCTCCATCTGTTCGTCGGCATCCACGCTGATACGTTCCGTACCCTCTCGCAAGAGTTCCGCAGGAGGGAACTTATAGGGATGCATACCCGGAAGAACCCCGTCTTCTGAGATGCGTACCATATCCGTCTGACCGATAGTATTGACTTTCACCACCATATTGTCGGAGACAGCCTCTCCCACAGTAGTATCCCCATCTTGATTTGCAGCCATGTCGGCGGGCTCAGCCGCTCCGTATGCAACGGCATCAGCTGCCCCTTCCACCTTAGCCACTTCGGAAGGAGGCACCGGATTCATTGCAGATAAATCATCATTCGCCGTCACCGGTTCTTCCGGCAAAACGTATTCACCCGTCTCTTGCAAAACGGGAGTATCGTCATATTCCTCGAAATCAGGCAACGAACTGTAAAGCCCGGTTTCCTCTTCCCCGAACGTCACATGCGAAGAATCGGCAGAATCGCCTTCTTCCGCCATTTCTTCAACCGGAGGAGTCGAATCAGCTTCTTCAAACCGCCTCATTTCCTCAATTTCCCTTTCACGTTCCAGACGCAAAGCTTCCTTCTCGGCAGCTATACGACGCCGTTCGGCATATTTGCGACGCACCCTGATAATCCAGTTTATAAGGTCGCGCAAACATATCACCACAAACAGACAAATGAAGAAAAGGCAGAGAATGACGGCGCCGATTCCTCCGAGGAAATGAATCACAAATTCATTGACATATCGGCCGTGATAGCCGCCCCAGTTCACGGAAGTATGCATAGAGATCGTCAGCAGACCCACAATCAAGGAAACGGTAATCAGTGCCACCGTTGATTTTATGGTAAAATCCACCGACTTGAATCTCGGGCGACCTACAAGCAATTTAAGAGCCATGGCGCATAGCCAGAAAATTATGACGAATGACCCGAGTCCGAAGCACTCATTTATAAGGAATTCAGAAATCCTTGCCCCGCCTTCACCTCCGGAATTGGATATATGCCCGGCATAGCCTACGGGGGAATTGGCGATTTCCGACTGATCGATCACACACGTCACAAAATAGGAAAGGAACGAAACGCCAAGATAGACCCCGAAGAATCCGAGGGCAAGCCCTGTAATCCACCGGGTAGTCTGGCTCGAAGCCCAATCTTTCACTCTTTGGGTAAAAGGCTTTTTATCCTTTTTCTTCGGCTGCTTTTTTGCTGCTGCGCGTGCTCCTGTTTTTCTACCTTTCCTTTCAATACGCTTCTCCGGCTGTTCGTTGTCAGGAGGGAGCGGGGGTAAGGGTTCCTGACGGACAATCTCTTCCGTGTCAGGTATCGTGGGGTTGAAATTATCGTAATTACTCATTAAAGCATTTTTGGGGATGCAAAGATAACTATTTATTAACTTTTTTCCTACCTATTCGAGAGGATTTGCAAAATAAATTTGAAAACATTCACAATTCACAGCGGTCGTCATTCATGACTCCATATTGCGGTCTGGCTAAAAGACAACTCTTTCTTCCCGCCGGATTGTGGAATCGGCTTTTTCCCTTCCTGATGCTTGTTCAACAACGGTATCGGCGGGATGAGCCCGGCACTCCTTTTATCTGACACAGAGTCCGCCATGGCAATGACGGCGACAGTATCGGAAGTTACAGGCCTCCTCGTATCGGCCGACCTCTCTTTAGAGGGTAAATCAGCGACGGTAAGATGTGGCTTCCCGGGCACAGTGCTTATAGACGGGATATCATACCCCTCTTCAATATTCACCGCCATGTCTTTTCTTCCCGGGGTTATGATGACCGGCATCCCGGAATCGACCATTTCCACAAGTTTCATTATGTTCTCATTCTTTATCCTTATGCATCCGTGGCTTCTTCTTCCACCTATGCTCCATGGAGCGCAAGTGCCATGTATGCCTATCTGCGAAGTGACAGGAATATTGAGGCGGATGAACCTCGGCCCGAATTCGCCTGTCTTTTCACTTTTCACCCCGTCATCGTCGATAAAATGCCAATCCGTGCTGTTATGCACTTTTTTCACCGAAAAGAAACCTTCAGGAGTTCGCGAGTCACGTCTTTTGTGTTTTGTGCCATAATTCTTTGCACATGCCATCCCAAAACTCTCAACTTCTTCACCATATCGATTAAACTTGATAACCTTCATACGGCTCTTATCAACCACAATAAAGCCATCATGTTTATTATTCAAAAGTTTTTCAGCATATCCCAGTACATCTACAGCCATTTGAGGCAATATTCCCCTCTCATATCGCTCCCAATGTCCAGACTCTTTCATGAATGCGAGGGCATCGCCTGCATTGTCAAACCGATGATAAGGGGCAGGCTTCGGAGGCAGATCCATCTTGTCGAATGTCTTCAACGAGTCAGACGCCAATCCAGCTGAAGAGCCCGGCCCATCAGCTATCCGGCTTCCACAGGCAGTGGTAGCCGCCATAGTCAGCACAATTATAAAGAATTGACATATATGCTTCCTCATAAAAATTTCTGATAATTTATGAAGTCGGTTAAACTTCCATCTGAAGTTGTTTAAACTTTTTTCTTTTTCAAGATTTCATCAGATTTTCGAGACGATTTTTAAACTTGAAGAGGGAGTTTAGCAGACCAAACGACCGATGAAAGGTTCAAAAGCGACCGAAAAGATGGTGGAAGATTGGGAAAGAGGTCTTTTTAACGTAAAAAGCCATAAGATAATCAATCTCCGTAAAAAAGTTTAAACAGCTTCTCTGTTAATATAACGTCTAATCTATAATTTTAGGTCATCATATAGCACTATAAACACCGGGGGCAATCACCTTTTAAATAATCCAAAACAAAAATAAAAATAGAAATGGTTGTCGGAATGAGAAAAAAGAATTAACTTCGCATACTCCATGAATGCTGTAAAAATTGTCGGAATATTGCTACTTGCCTTGGTGTGGCTCTGGCTTTGCTGGTCGCTGATTGCCTTGGGCGGAGGCTTTACGATGAAAAATGCTTTTCTCATCGTTGCCTCCGGCATCATTATTTTCGTTCCGTTATGGAAAAAATATATCCGACACGACAACAATCAATAATAAGACAATGGAATCCATCATAGACGACGCATCGAACTCTCTCTTGAAATCAGTGAATTCTCCTTCCGACCTCCGGAAGCTGGAGCTTGAGCAGTTGCCGAAGCTCTGTGAGGAGATAAGAGAGTTTTTGATTTCACACCTTTCAATCAACCCCGGACACTTTGCATCGAGCATGGGAGCGGTTGATTTGATAGTCGCGCTCCATTATGTTTTCAACACTCCCGACGACAGGCTCGTATGGGACGTAGGCCATCAGGCATACGCCCACAAAATCCTGACAGGACGACGCGACGCATTTGCCAACCAACGCACCTACGGAGGAATAAGCGGCTTCCCCACGCCGCTTGAAAGTCCCTACGACACTTTCATCGCCGGGCATGCGGGCAATTCCATTTCGGCGGCTTTGGGCATGGCCATCGCTGATATGACCACCCCCGGGGCAGAGAAAAGGAAAACCGTGGCTATAATCGGCGACGCTTCGATAAGCGGGGGTCTGGCGTTCGAAGGACTAAACAACGCCTCCAACCATCCCAACAACCTTCTTATCATATTAAACGACAACGATATGAGCATCGACAACAATGTGGGTGCTCTCCATAGTTATCTTTCCGACCTGACCACCTCCGCCGGTTATAACAGAATCCGGAACAAAATGGCAGGCTATTTCCGGAAAAAGGGAATACTCACCGAAGCCAGAAAAAGAGCCATCATCAGGTTTAACAATTCCATAAAATCGCTAATCTCGAAAAAACAGAATATTTTCGAAGGTCTCAACATACGGTATTTCGGGCCGTTCGACGGGCATGACGTCATTAAACTCGTGAAGGTGCTCCGCGACATCAAAGACATGGAAGGGCCTCGCTTGCTCCACCTTTGCACCATAAAAGGGAAAGGATACCGTAAGGCTGAAGAGAATCCCACCGTCTGGCATGCACCCGGCAAATTTGACCCTGAAACCGGGGAACGGTTCTGCAGCGGCACCGACGGCACCCCTCCCCTATGGCAGGAAGTCTTCGGAGAGACCCTTACCGAAATAGCCAAGGAAAATGAAAACGTGGTAGGCATCACCGCCGCCATGCCGACAGGCACGTCCATGAGCCATCTCCTTAATGAATTGCCCGACAGGGGTTTCGATGTAGGCATATCGGAAGGACATGCGGTGACGTTTGCCGGAGGACTCGCGGCTGCGGGCAAGAAGCCGTTTGTGGCGATTTATTCCTCGTTTCTTCAGCGCGCCTACGACAATATTATCCACGATGTGGCGATACAGGGATTGCCGGTTACGTTCTGTATTGACCGCGCCGGAATAGTCGGAGAAGACGGAGTCACCCATCACGGACTATTCGATATAGCTTATCTGCGATGCATCCCCTCGCTGCTGATAGCTTCACCGGCTGATGAAGAGACCCTGCGCAACCTTATGCATACTTCTCTTTCGGTCAACGCCCCCCTTGCCATAAGATATCCGCGAGGGAAAGCTACAAGACCCGACTGGAAATCGCCTATGCATGATATTGAAGTCGGGAAAGGACGTGAAATCCGCAAACGCGACGGTGCGCGCACAGCCATTCTCACGCTTGGCCCGGCATTGTCTTCGGCACAGAAAGCCGCCGACACCCTCGAAAAAGAAGGCATTCCCGTTGATATTTACGACATGATTTGGGTAAAACCGCTCGATTCCGAACTATTGGAAAAGATTGCGCAGACACATGACCATTTAGTGACCGTAGAAGACGGCTCCCTTACCGGAGGGTTTGGATCAGCCATAATCGAATGGGCGCACGAAAGCGGTTGTGAAATTGCCATCACCACCCTCGGAGTTAAGGACGAATGGATCGGACATGGAGCCGTTGACCTCCTGAAAAACATCTGCGGATATGATTCCGAAGGAATCTCCGAAGCGGTAAGGAAGTTTATTAACATCGGGAAATCATGAAAATTGTAATTGCAGGTGCCGGCGAAGTCGGGACACATCTCGCAAAAATGCTGTCGAACGAAGACCAGGATATCATCCTCATTGACAGCGACCAGACGCGTCTTGACGTGATTGACTCCAATTACAATCTTATGACTTGGAACGGCTCCACGTCATCTTTCGAAAGCCTCCGCGATGTTGGAATCTCTTCGACCGACCTTTACATTGCAGTCACCCCTTACGAAACGCGCAATATCACATCGTGCGCCATCGCAAAGAGTCTGGGGGCAAAGAAAACCGTAGCGCGAATCGACAATAACGAATTTCTGATCCCTGAAAACGGGGCAATCCTCAAACAGATGGGGGTTGACTTCCTAATTTATCCGGAAGACCTCGCCGCCGACGAGATAGCACTCGCACTCGCCCATAATTGGGCACGTTATTGGGGAGAACTCCACAATGGCAACCTTTTGCTTATCGGAGTGAAACTCCATACGGACTCCCCTCTTCTCGACAAAAAACTAAAAGACCTCCCCGTAACCGGCCACGACTTCCACGTCGCAGCCATCAAGCGCAATAACGAGACCATTATACCCGGAGGCAACGACGAAATCCTCCGCGACGACATCGTATATTTCATCACCACTCCACCCTTTGTCAACGAAGTGAGGGAATTGTGCGGTAAAAAGAAGCGCGTTATCAAGAAAGCCTTGATAATGGGGGGAAGCCGCATCGCCACACGTTTTGCAAAGCAGTATCACGACAAGTTTCATATCAAAATTATCGATAACGACCGCGACAACTGCGAAAACCTTGCTACGTCGCTTCCTGACTGTGAGATTGTATTGGGCGACGGCCGAGACATCGAGGTGCTCCGCGAAAACAACATATACCAATACGATGCATTTCTTGCTCTTACCGATTATTCAGAAACCAACATCCTGTCTTGCCTGACGGCAAAGGAGTTCGGGGTCCCTAAGACCATTGCCGACGTTGAAAACCTCCAGTTTGTAAGCCAGGCCGAAAATCTGAACATAGGCACAATCATCAATAAAAAACTCCTTGCATCGAGTCATATTTTCAAAATCCTGCTCGACGCCGACGAAAGCAACGCGAAATGTCTCGCCTTGGCAGATTCGGAAGTGGCGGAAATGTTTGTAAAACATGGCGCGAGGATTACGAAAGCTCCCGTGAAAGACCTCCATCTGCCGTTCGGGATGACGCTCGCGGCTATGGTGAGAGACGACGAATGCTCTCTTGTGGGCGGCAATACCCACATACAAGGGGGCGACTATGTGGTTGTGGTGTGCCTTTCCGGCACCATCAGCAAGATTGAAAAATGGTTTAACTGACAGGTTATACTGATAATAAGGAATCCGGATGGCAATTTTAAGAAACAGAAGCTACATCAACATAAAGATGCTGCTGCGTGTAATCGGCTGGCTGCTGATGATCGAAGCGTTGTTCATGGTCGCCCCTTGCATCGTAGGCCTCATCTACAGAGAAGACAGTGTAATCGGATTCCTGATATGTCTGGGGCTCACGGCAGGATGCGGCATGACCATGGTAAGCCTTCGTCCCACAAGCCGGGAAATGGGAAAACGGGAGGCGATTCTCCTCACTGGCCTCACATGGGTGATACTTTCGCTTTTCGGCATGATTCCATTCCTCATCTGTGGGACGCACTTCAATGTTACGGATGCATTTTTTGAGACGATGAGCGGGTTCACCACCACCGGTGCGTCGGTTCTCAACACCCTCGACGGAGTTCCAAAATCGATTCTGCTCTGGCGATGTGTGGTGCAATGGATAGGAGGTCTTGGAATAATCCTGTTTACGCTTGCGGTGGTGCCGATGCTCAACTATCAGGGAGGCATGCAGCTGTTCAACGCCGAGGTGACCGGCATCACGCATGACAAGCTGCGTCCGCGGGTAAGCTACACGGCACAAGGACTTTGGTTCGTATATATCTGTCTCACTACGCTCCTGATAATCCTGTTGTGTTTCTCCCAGATGTCGGTGTTCGATGCCGTGTGCTACGGACTTTCCACCATGTCAACGGGAGGTTTCTCCAACAGCGACATGTCGGTGACGGAGCTTGATGACCTCTATATCAAAATCGTTCTTCTTGTGTTCATGTTCCTTGGAGGCGTAAACTTCGCTCTGATTTATAAAGGGGCCAAGGGCGATTTGAAATCAGCATTGAAAAATGACGCGCTCAAGTGGTATATAGGCATCATAGCAGTCTGTTACGTGCTCCTATGTCTGAATATCTGGTTCAGGGGCCTGGGAAAGAATATAGACGATTTTACAATCGACCCTTTGTTTCAAGCTATATCGATATTGTCGTCAACCGGCCTTACGGAACCGGATTTCAATGACTGGGGCCCTGTGGCGGTGATTGTGCTTGTGGTGATGATGTTTATGGGCGCATGTGCCGGAAGCACGTCGGGAGGTGCTAAAATCGACCGGTTCATCATTCTTTTCAAGTTTATTAAAAACGAATTCTACAAGATGATGCATCCGAGCACGGTCACCACGGTCGTGATAAACGGTAAAGGCACCCCCAATGCCATCGTGATGAAGACGCTTGCATTCCTGTTTCTTTATATCATCGTTATAATGGCGGGGGGAACGATTCTTGTGCTTGACGGGATGCCGTTGAAAGACAGCTTTTTCGTATGCCTGTCGGCTATTTCTAACACCGGACTCGGCACCGACATCACGGGCATAGAGGGGAACTATGCCCACGTGCCGACGCTTGCAAAATGGGTGCTTTCGTTCCTCATGCTTGTAGGTCGTCTTGAACTCTACACCATCCTTCTTCTTTTCACCAAATCCTTCTGGAAAAAATAAGAGCGCGTTCCTTAACGTCACCCACCATTATTCCCGGCTCAAAGCCTCTTCCACTATAGGCATGACGGGAAGTTCGGCCATAAAGGGCGCCTGGGCAGCCACCACACCCGCACCCGAGGAAACATTGCTGAAAGCAAAGACCGGCTGCGCAAGCCCCACGCTTCCAAGTTGTCCGAGACTGCCCTCATCAGCATTCCATGTGGCAATGACATGCCGATAATATTCCTGGGATATGACGCTGAGATTGAAAATAAACCTTGATACCCCCTTTCCGGGAATCAATGCGCCATTTTCGACACTATAACACACATCTTCCAACCTTATATGAAGCGGATAGCTCTTTCCCGCAATCTGCCTGTCGGAAAAAATATTATAACCCACAGAAGGAAACAAGACCGATTCAAGGACCGAAGTATGTTCGCGAAACAATGGATCCTTTGAAGTTTCCCTAAACGAAAGAGACTCGGAATATTCTACACCTCCGGCATCACCCTTCACCATACCTCCTGAGGTTACGCCGAATTTATAATAATCCGTGCTGTCATAATTATCCGTGAACCATATCATCAGACGCATATCGAAATAAAACGAGTCACTTTCGTCATAATCAAAATGCATAAAATTCGAGATTTCATATTCAATCTTGTCAATCGCGACCGGCGACGGCACCGTCACTTCCGCCGAGGCGGATCCGTATTCATCTGAAAATGCTTCAAGACGCAACACGTCGCCAACACGCGGAATGTATTCCGCCACATATTCCTTTCTCCCTTTAACATAATAACTTCCGTAATAAGGAAATAATTGAGCGGTTATATCTCCGCCTGCGCAATCCTCATTTATCTCTCTTAATGTTTCTTTATAGACCCCGTTGACAAACAAAACTACCTCCGCACCATATACGTTGACATCGATTCCGGAAGGACACGACGAATCACCTACACCCCCCTCCGACCATCTCCACGTGCGGGAAAGTTTCACACGGATGGTATCGCCCGGACTTATAAGGGAATTCATGCACAACACCGGGGTGCTTTCGATATCCGGCTCAAAATCTTCGTAGCAGGAAGTGAGAACCATCGCGAGCAAGAAAGGAAGTATAAGTTTATTCAGAAAATCCATGTATATGAAATTGAAGGGATTATAGGAAGCAATTTTACTTTTTGGTACACAAGCCGCCCCGACTGGTCTTTCGCGGCATAATCACGCCTCACCGCAATCGTGTTGACATTGCAATAAGCATTATAAAGGCTGAAATTCCAAAAACCATTCTTTGTGTTGCGGTTGACGCCCAAATCCATCCTGTGATAGAACGGCAATCTGAAATTATTTAAATCGGTCGGATAAACCATATCGAAATTGCCGGGAAGGAGCCCGGGGTCGGTCCAGCATTGCGTAGGCAAAGTGATTCTATTGCCGCTCATTCCGGTCCAGGTGACCGACATTTCCCATTTCCTGTTGATTTTCCACGTGGCGAGAAGATTTATCTTGTGCCGGTTGTCAAATCTTTCCGGGAATCGCCTGCCCGAGTTTTTATCGGGAAACAGACGGTCGGTCCAAAGAAGGGAATAACTTATCTGCGCGTTGAAACGCCCGAAATCCTTGGCAACTTTAAAATCCACGCCCTTTGCCCTCCCTTTTCCGGAAACTACTTTGTCTATCCAGCCCGCACTTGCCGGAAGCATATAATAATTATCTGAATAATCAAGGAGATGGTCCATCCATTTAAAATATCCTTCCAAAGATACTGTCAACGACGGACCGGGACTGAAATAAAAGCCCAACGACACATTGTCGGCAGTCTGTGGGTCCTGGCTTTCCATAACCGGAACCCATTGGTCGGTAGGAAGTGAAATGGAGGAAGACGACAACTGATGCACATATTGCACGCTGCGGGAGTATCCACCTTTGACCGACCAGTTGCGAAAGGGGGAAAACCTGAAAGAAAAACGTGGAGACAATGCCCCGTGGGTCTTCCCTTCTATGTTGAAAAGAGAATAATGTATGCCGTAGCCGATTCTGAAATTGTCAGACCATGCATAGTCGCCGTCGGCATATATATTGAACTCGTTTGCCGAAAGACGTTCCGTAGGTGTCGTCACCGCCACAATCTGGTCGTCGAAACGATAGCTTCGTTCTTCCCGGAAAGGCAGGAACCCGTGGCGAGTAAACCACACCCCAAACTCTACCGCATGATGTGGACATGGCTTCCATTCGAAATCGGATTTAACTATCCAATCGTTTATATGGTTGTCCGACCTCTGGCTGCTTAGCGTAACGCTGTTTTTTACACTATCCACCATATATCCGTCCTCTTCCGACCCTTTGAGAAGCGATTTATAACGCGAATACGCCACGGTAAATTCCGCAAACATCTTAGGCGACAACACATAGTTCCACCCAAGAGAAGCTAGAAGATTGCCCCAACGTAAATTATAATATTCCTTATTGTATTGCCCTTCTGTTTTATCTTTTCCCCACGACTGCTTGACCCTCATATAATCCTCTCCATAATAAAACATGACATAAGCTTTGCTCCTTTCATTGAAACGATGCGTCACCTTGGCATTAATATCGGTGAAAGCGAAACCGTTTTCCGATTTTTCGTCGTCTGAGAAACTATTATATATCGCCATCGCGGGAATCATGAGCAAATCATACCACGACCTCCTGATAGCAAAAGAATAAGATGTGCGTCCCTTCCGTAAAGGGCCATCGATATTGAACGTTCCGGAAGTAAGCCCAAGTTTCACGGACCAGTGATGCGACTCAAGGGAACCGTCTTTGGTATGGACGTCGATAAACGATGACAGCCTGCCGTCATATTTTGCAGGGAAAGTGCTTTTATAGAAATCCACGTTCCGCAAGGCCTCCGTATTGAATGCAGAGAATAGTCCGGCAAAATGGTTTACTTGATAGAGTGGTATGTTGTCTATCATATATAAATTTTGGTCAGCCCCTCCTCCATGCACATACATACCGGCAAACCCTTCCATCCCCGGCGAAACGCCTGGCTCAAGTTGAATGGTCTTTACCACGTCGCTTTCCCCGAATATGACAGGTGTGGAAGAGATAACATCGTTAGTTAGGTTCAGCGCCCCGACATCGACAGAATTCATGGCAATCGAGTTATTGCGGTTGCCATGCACTATGAATTCGTCGAGCATTTCACCATCGGGGTCCATTCCCACATCCAATGCGTTTGCCCCTGCAACGACACCGAGAGGCACAGACTTATTTGAAAATCCCGGATAGGAAAACAACACATCGACATTTCCAGCCGGCACCCGAAGGGAATAAAAGCCCTGCGAATTGGTCACGGCATACGTCTTGCTTCTCAAATTTCTCGCCAAGGCCCCCACAAGAGGTTCACCACTTCCAGATTCCCTGACAAACCCGCTGACCACACAGTATTCGGTCTTCCGTTTATCCGATTTTTTCTTTGAAAGAACCACATTGTTTCCCCGGATTCTATATGTTATGCCGGTCCCTTTCAAGAGGATTTCGAGGGCATCTTCGAGCTTTGCATCCTTAAAATCGACGGTAACCCTTATATTATTCAAAAGATGCGAAGGATACACGAAGTTCTTTCCGCTCTGACGCATAATGGCGGCAAAAACCGCTTCGGCAGGTTGCGACCGCGCTTTCAAAGTTATACCTTTGGCACCCCCGCAAACGAAAGAGCAGAAAATCAGAATGAGCAACAAAACAATTTTATTTCCCATCAATACGAAAATCGATAAAACGATGGACACCTTAAGCCATCGTCATGACATCAGAAAGTAGCGGAGAATGCCATAATCCCCTATCCTGACTCGTTAAAATGTGTTAAACCCCGTCCGGGAAGGCTCGTAGCCACTCACAGACGGGGTCTTAACTCCATAGAGTCTTAGTCAAAACGCGAATCGGTGCGCGGCCTCATTGTTTGGCGAGGACAATGGCATCGACGGCGGCAATAGTCACCAAATCCACAATTTCACGGTCGGATGAATTGGAATTCGTGAAATAAACCGGCTTCTTCAATCCCATCTGGATGGGTCCGATGATGGAGCCCACACCCATGGAAAGAATCATCTTGCTGGTGGTGTTGGCTGCCGTAAGATTTGGGAAAATCAAGGTGTTGACATCCTTCCCTTTGATGGTGTTGAAGGGGAATGTCTTGTCGCGCAGCTTGGTGTCGAGCGCATAATCAAGCTGCATCTCTCCATCCACCTGGATTGCAGGATATTTTTCATGAAGCTCCCTGACGGCATCCGCCACAAGGGTGGCTTCTTCATGGTCGGAAGAACCGAAGTTGCTATACGAAAGCATGGCTTCCACCGGCTCCTGGGCGAAAAACCTTACAGTCTTGTCGGCAAGGCGCGCTATATCTACAAGCGCATCCTTATCTGCATCAGGGTTCACAGCGGTGTCGGCTATGAAATAAGAACCGCTCCTCGTGTTGAGGATATGCATAGTGGCGAAATGGTTGAAGCCTTCCTGCAGACCGATTATGGAAACCACATTGCTTGCAGTAGCCTCCCCGGCGGAATATGTGGAGGCAAGACAAGCGTCGGCGTCGCCGGTCTCCACCATCATCATGCCGAAATACGTGCGGTCATACATCTTTTCGAGAGCGAAATCATAGGTGAATCCCTCGCGTGATTTTTTCTTGGCAAGAATCATGGCATAACGTTCGCGGGTCTCCGCTTCCCTGTCATGACGTGGATTCACAATCTCCACGCCGTCGAGCGAAAGCCCGAGACGCGCGGCCCTCTTCTCGATCATTTCCTCATTTCCGAGCACTATGGGATGACAAATGCCATCATGTGCGACACGCACGGCGGCACGAAGCATATTGTCCATATTTCCTTCGCAAATCACCACCCTCTTGGTGTCGGTGCGGCAAATCTCGGCAAGACGACGCATCATCTTGCCGTCGTCGCCCATCAGGCCACGCAGACGTGCTTGATAAGCATTCCAATCGGCTATCGGACGCATGGCAATTCCCGATTCGGCGGCGGCACGAGCCACGGCAGGAGCCACGCAAAGGAGCAGACGGGGGTCAAGGGCTTTCGGAAGGATATATTCCTTACCGAAGCGGATATTGTTCATGCCGTAGGCCTCGTCAACCACAGCCGGAACCGGCTCTTTCGCAAGGTTGGCTATGGCATGCACGGCGGCAATCTTCATGGCTTCGTTTATGCCGGTAGCCCCACAGTCGAGAGCACCCCTGAAAATATAAGGGAACCCAATAACATTGTTTATTTGGTTGGGATAATCGCTCCTGCCTGTAGCCACGATAATATCGGGACGCGTGGCGATGGCAAGGTCGTATGCAATCTCGGGATTCGGGTTTGCAAGGGCGAACACAATCGGATTGGGAGCCATCGACTTCACCATCTCCGGAGTGACCACGTCGGCGACGCTCAGACCGAGGAACACATCGGCACCGACCATGGCTTCGGCAAGGGTATGGAGGTCGCGGGTGGTGGCGAATTCCTTCTTCTGCGCGTTGAGGCCGGGACGGTCAGCCCTTATCACCCCTTTGGAATCACACATGACAACATTCTCCGGCTTGACACCAAGAGCCACATACAGACGCGTGCAACTTATTGCGGCCGCACCAGCACCGTTCACGACAAGCTTCACATCTCCAACCCTCTTGCCTTGTATCTGCACCGCGTTAAGAAGTCCGGCACCGGAAATAATAGCTGTGCCGTGCTGGTCGTCGTGCATCACGGGAATATTACATTCCTCCTTAAGACGCGTCTCTATCGTGAAACACTCGGGGGCCTTAATATCTTCAAGGTTGATACCTCCGAACGTCGGAGCGATAGCCTTAACTATCTCGACAATCTTTTCCGGGTCTTTTTCATTAATCTCTATATCGAAGGCATCCAGCCCGGCAAAGATTTTAAACAGGAGCGCCTTCCCTTCCATTACGGGTTTTCCGGCAAGGGCGCCTATGTCGCCCAAGCCGAGCACGGCGGTGCCGTTGCTGATCACACCTACGAGATTCCCCTTGTTGGTGTAGCGGTAAGCAGACTCCGGATCCTTCTCTATCTCCAGACATGGATATGCCACGCCGGGCGAATACGCCAGTGCGAGGTCATGTTGAGACGCATACGGCTTGGTGGGCACAATCTCGATTTTCCCGGGCTTCCCCTCTTCATGATAATCGAGGGCCATTTCTTTTGTGACTTTTGTCATGACGTTTTAAAATGTTTAATACAATTTCCCAAGATATTACACCTATCTATAACATAAACGCACAAAATTACAAAAATTACTTTACACATACAATCTTTAACCCCGACATGAGGCATTTTTTCGACAAAAAAACATAAGGGACGTCTATAAAAACGCAACAGTCAAATTCAGTTTTCTAACCAGGAAATTTATATAAAATATTTTCAATTTTGCAATCATAAAACAACAAAAATTTCAAAAAGTTTCCCAATATCGCAACAACATAGATTATAAATCAATTATTTACTTTCAATGCACAACAAAATTATTTCCCAAAATTTTAATTTAATAAATAATAATATCATCAAAACACTTGCACAATACGATATTTTAATCTACCTTTGCAAACGTCTTTACAGACCCCCCTGAAAATAAAAAAAACATTAACCCATACTGTTCCCCCAATGATACAGATAGTTGAAAAGCGAGATGGCCGTGTGGTCGGCTACAACGAAGAAAAAATAAAAGCCGCCATCCGCAAAGCAATGATTGCAACCGAGCTCGGTGAAGACGAGTCGCTCATTCAAAAAATCACCGACAGAATCGGCATGAACGGCTCCGAAAAAATGACTGTCGAGGAGATTCAAGACCGTGTGGAAATCGAATTGATGAAATCCAAACGCAAGGATGTAGCGAAGCGTTATATTGCCTATCGCGACCAACGTTCGATAGCACGCCAAGCGAAAACCCGCGACATGTTCCTTGAAATAATCGAAGCGAAAAGCAACGACATTACCCGTGAAAACGCCAATATGAACACCGATTCCCCGGCGGGCATGATGATGAAATTCGCTTCGGAAACCACGAAACCGTTCGTTGACGACTATCTGCTGTCGCCTCAAGTAAAAAGTGCCGTACGCAACAATTATATCCATATCCATGACAAAGACTATTATCCCACCAAGAGTCTGACGTGCGTGCAACATCCGCTCGACAAGATTCTGAAAAACGGCTTTGTGGCAGGACATGGGGAATCACGTCCCGCAAAAAGGATAGAAACGGCAAGCGTGATTGCTTGCATTTCCTTGGAGACGGCACAGAATGAAATGCACGGCGGACAGGCAATCCCGGCCCTCGACTTCTACCTCGCTCCGTTCGTGAGGTCGAGTTTCATAGAGGAGGTCAAGAATCTTGAACAACTCGTTGAGAAAGACCTTAGCCACCTATATGACGCCGACATAAAGGACTATATCAAGAAGCCTCTCGACGGTATGGAAGGGGATGATCGCTACTTGCAACATGCCATCAACAAAACGGTGGGACGTGTGCATCAATCGATGGAGGCATTTATCCACAATATGAACACCATACACTCCAGGGGGGGGAACCAGGTGGTGTTCTCTTCCGTGAACTACGGCACCGACACCTCCGCCGAAGGACGATGCGTAATACGCGAGATGCTCAACTCCACATACGAAGGAGTCGGCAACGGCGCCACCGCAATCTTCCCTATACAGATATGGAAAAAGAAACGCGGCGTGAGCTATCTCCCCGACGACCCCAACTACGACCTCTACAAGCTCGCTTGCAAAGTGACCGCAAGGCGTTTCTTCCCTAACTTCCTAAATCTCGACGCCACTTTCAACCGTCATGAAGAATGGAGGGAAGACGACCCGAAAAGATACCTCTATGAGGTTGCCACTATGGGATGCCGCACCAGGGTATTTGAAAACAGATATGGGGAGAAAACTTCTGTAGGACGCGGCAACATATCTTTCACCACCGTTAATATCGTGCGGCTCGCCATCGAGGTGATGAAAATAGAAAACAAAGAAGAACGCATCGACACCTTCTTCAAGAAACTCGACAAGGTGCTCGACATCACTGCCCTGCAGCTCGACGAGCGTTTCCAGTTCCAGAAGACAGCCCTCGCCAAGCAGTTCCCTCTGGTGATGAGCGTGCTTTGGAACCATTCCGAGGAACTACGGCCTGACGACACGATCGAAAACGTGATAAACCAAGGCACACTCGGAATCGGATTCATAGGCCTGGCCGAGGCGCTTATCGCCCTCGTAGGGAAACATCACGGAGAATCGGAAGAGGCCCAGGAACTCGGATTGAAAATTGTGAGCCATATAAGAGACCGCGTTCAAGAATACTGCGACAAATACCGCCACAATTATTCGGTGCTCGCCACCCCGGCGGAAGGTCTTTCCGGCAAGTTCACCAAAGTTGACCGCAAGGCGTTTGGCAGCATACCCGGAGTGACCGATAAAGACTATTACACAAACTCAAACCATGTGCCGGTGTATTATCACTGTTCGCCGCGACATAAGGCAAAAATAGAAGCTCCCTACCACGACCTCACGCGTGGAGGCCATATTTTCTACGTGGAAATAGACGGCGATGCCACCCACAACGAAGAAGCCATCATGCAGATTGTGGATATGATGGATAAATATAACATCGGATACGGTTCCGTCAACCATAACCGCAACCATTGCCCCAAATGCGGATATGAGAACGCCGACAAAAAACAACACACATGTCCTAAATGCGGCGTAAAGTTCGAGACAATCCAGAGAATCACAGGGTATCTCGTCGGCACAACCGACCGTTGGAATTCCGGAAAACTTGCTGAGCTCAAGGACCGTGTAGTTCACGAATAATTCACTTTAAATGAAATGGACGATACGCATTACAAAGTTATGTCTATAATACGCGGAACCACGGTCGATGGACCGGGGTTCCGCACTTCTATATACCTTGCGGGATGCTCGCATCAATGCCCGGGATGCCACAACCCTCAGTCATGGGACCCCGACAACGGCGACGCCATGACTCTCGAAGAAATCATGGAAATAGTGCGTGAGGAAGACTTTGACGTTACAATTTCCGGGGGCGACCCCCTTTATAATCCGGATAAAACGGAAACGCTTATCGAAGCCCTTAAAGCCGACGGCAGAAACGTATGGGTTTTCACTGGTTTTACATGGGAACAGGTCACTGCTTCCGACAGGCTAAGGAGATGCATCGAACAAGCCGACGTGCTCGTTGACGGCCCCTTCATAAATGTGCTTAAAGACCCGGACATCCTTTTCAGAGGCTCGTCAAACCAACGCCTCATCGACATCCGCCCATCACTTACCAGCGGAAATATCGTGGTTCATAAGTCCTGATTTACCGGCATAACAAATTGCCTCCTTCTTTGAAAAAATCCCTCATTAAATAAATTCCAATGTTTTACGACGTACTATAACTGCAAACGATTGAATGTTATGTTATAATGTTAAAAATAGCTTCAACGACAGATAATTTTATTAAAAACATATTTAAACGTCCATCCTTTCCAAACTTTTAAAAGCATTTATTGGTTTTTCGGATAAAGAACTGTAATGAAGTTGTTTAAACTTTTTTCTTTTTCAAGATTTTGTCATATTTTCGAGACGATTTTGAAACTTGATGAGGGAGTTTAGCGGGCTAAACGACCGATGAAAGGTTCAAAAGCGACCGAAAAGATGGCAGAAGATTGGAAAAGAGGTCTTTTTAACGTAAAAAGCCATTAGAAAATCAATCTCCGTAAAAAAGTTTAAACAACTTCAATAATTATAGGTAAAGCACAAAATATTTATGCAATCATAGAGGACGTTGCAAAATCGAAATAAATAAGATACAAACTTTCTGCATGTTGGATTAATCATTTGGTTTGCAATCAAACATACAAAAGACATATCCCAACATTAAAAGAATTCATGGTTTTGCGAAAGCCTCTCACCATATTATAAATTATTACACAAACACACTAATATTTTTAAAAGTTTGAGATTATGTTTACGTTAGGAATTATATTATTGACAATAGGAGGCATCCTGAAGATATGGATAAAACTATCCACCCGCGAAGAGACCCGAGCATTATCGCCACAGACCATCAGTCAACGCACATCGGCCATACAGCTGATGAAACAACGGAAACGCTACGGCTTCATCGACTCCAACATCCTGATAGCGATAGGCAGCATCCTCGTGCTGATAACAGCCATCTTTAATTGAATAAAAAACGAGAAGGATGCCCCGATGCATTTATCGGCACATCCTTCTCTCGTTTACAAACGATTCTATGTTTATTACGATTCCGATTCCGGGGCGGCATCTTCACCGTTTGCTTCCGGTGCGTCTTCGGTGAATTTGGTAAAACCTTCTTCCACGAGGATGTTATACCATGTGAAAAGTTTCTTGATATCGTTGTTATATACCCTCTCTTTATCGAAATCAGGAATCACAGCCTCGAATTCATCACGAAGTTTGCCATCGGCAAGAAGTTTCTTCACATCGAGCGTCTTCCCTCCGTTGTGTGCATACACAAGGTCAAGAATCTCGCCAAGCGGCTTGTCGCCGGAGTCGGTGTACATGGCGATATCGCCAAGCGACACCACTTTATCGCGCGAATGGGCGGGAAAACGTTTCTTAGTTTTCAACTCTTCCACAAGCAACATCCTGTTGCCCTGCGAAACAATTCTGAACAGGCCCGGTTTGCCCGTTATAGCCAAAATTTCTCTGAGCATGTTATTTCAGTCTTTGTTATATCTTTGTTTATAAACTTCAAAATCAAAGGGAGAACGGCATGGGCACCGTCATTTTCAATGACGATAGTCTTCTCTTCCGTAAGCGAACAGAATTCGTCTTTTTGTGATTCTATCCTTCTTCTCACCTCATCGGGCTGCATGCCATTGCGAGCTACCACCCTTTCGACACGCAACGATTCGGGAGCATCGACCATCAATATGAAATCACAAAACTTGTCGAAACCGCTTGTGACAAGTATGGCTGACTCACAAAACACCATACGTCCAGGCGAAGTCATGCAGAAGCGGATAAAATCATCGAACACAGCTTTGTGGACAACGCCGTTCACTTCGTTTCTAAGCATCGGGTCTGAGAATATGCAACGTGCCATATAAGCCCTATCAAGACGTCCGTCAAAGCCATAAACCTCCTTACCGACTATCCGGCAAAGACTTTCCCTCACCTTCAGGTCATCATGCATTATCCGCTTGGCTTCGATGTCGCAATCATATACCGGGAAACCGTTAAGACGAAGAATCCTGGATACAACGCTCTTACCGGAGCCTATTCCTCCCGTAATACCGACAATTACACTTTCCGACATCACTCCTCCCTCCACAACAAATCAATTTTTCACGATAGTGAATTCAACACTGTCGTTCTTAAGTGAAAGGTTCTTCAGTCTGTCGGGATATTCCGAAACCTGGACATGCAATTTTCCGGAACGAGAATGCTTTATGGAGTTGTAATCGACAAGCAACTCTATATTCGGGTCATCGTTGTCGCCGAGACGGCTCATTGCGACATAATACACAACGGGCACTTTGGAGGGAAACAACAAAAGACTCTCGCCATACGGCACATTTTCCGGAGTAATGGTTATAAGAGCCTCCTTCCTCACAAGCGGCTCAACCGGAACCGTGACACTCACGACCGAAGGAATTATTCTCGCATCCTTTATACGCTGAAGATCAACGTCAACGACAGTGGTTTCGGAAAGATCGCTCAACGAAATCTGTTCCGTCATGACACGATGTATAGTGTCAATCACCGACTGCTCGCCATATACAAGCACATTTGAAGGCTGGGGTTTCAACGGGCCTTCTATGACACTTCCCGAAGCGGTAAGAATCGTACCCCTTACAACCACAGGCACTCTTTTCCCTTTGTTGGTGGTATAATCGAGATGAATCGAATCGCGTGAAATCGATATAATCTGCGAAGCAGAACCAAATACGGATTTCAACGAAGTGACAATGTCGTTTCTCGAATACTTCAGCACACCGTCGGATGCATACTCCTCGAAATTAATATTCATCGACGGATGCCTGTAATGGTTTCTCCATAGAGTGGTGCCCTTATCACGCACGGTGACGTGTATTTTTTCAGGGATATCGCTAATAAAAGTCACGGAGTCAGGACAGTTCACTACCGCTACACGAACATTAAAACTGTCTTGGGCACTGTCGTTGAGAGCAAGTATAACCCAAAATAACGCAGAAACGGCAACAAACACAAGAAAAAGCACGACATCATGAAAAGTTGAAGTATCCTTCAACTTCCGCCATTTGTTTCGTGCCGATTCAAGTTTATCACCCATTGTCTTCAATAAAAACAGCCGGTGCCACCACGGAGACAGCCGGCTGATAAATCCTTATTCGATTCTTTATTTCTTAGCGTTCTTGTCAGGCGCAGCCGCAGGATAGACCGACGCCTTATCGACCTTAATGCTCACACCCGGGGCAATCTCGATTATTATGGTGTCTTCTGCCATTTCCTTGATTTTGCCATGAATGCCACCGGCTGTCACCACCTTATCGCCAGTCTGCATGGCCTCACGCGCCTTCTTTATTTCTTTCTGTTTTTTATTCTGCGGACGAATCATAAAGAAATAAAAAATCACAATCATCGCCACGATCATCAGCATTCCGCTGAGACCTCCGCCTTCAGCCTGTTGCTGAAGAAGTATAGTATTCAAAATATTCATTGTTTATAATTGTTTTTCCGTTTTAATTGACCTCGCAAAGTTAGTCACTTTAATAATCATATCCAAATCAAACCGCAGCCATTTTTAGCTTTCCGGCAAAGGGAAGTGAAAAATGCGTCAATCTGTCAGATTTTTGAAATAACCCCCTCTTCACGGAGCCTGCCGACAATCGTAGAAAGAAGGCCGTTGACAAACGCCCCGCTTTTCGATGTGCTGTAACATTTGGCGATTTCTATATATTCGTTAATGCTGACCACCAACGGAATCTTAGGGAAATTAATAATCTCGGCCAAAGCCGTCATGGTCACGATAACGTCCATAAATGCAAGACGTTCGGTATCCCACTGTTTCGTATTTATACAATCGTCGATATAACGTCTGTATAAATCTTTGTTTTTGACCACATCCGCAAAAAGAATCTTTCCGAAAGAAGCATCCTCCTCGTCTTTATACATCGGAAGGACAGGGTCAACGTCAGACATCCCGTCTTCAAACCGTTTGAACGTCTTCAATACAAAAGTCCCTATAATCTCAAGGTCGTCGTTCCAGAACACGGATTCAGTCTCAAGCGCGTCAAGGAAATACTCGTTGTGGAATATAATCTGTTTGAAAACATTTCTCCAAAATTCGCAGTCCGTCTGAAAATCGGTTGCCGGGAAATCCATATAATCGGCATACAGGTCAGACTCCATTATTTCCTTAAGCAGCGACTCAAGCATGTCGCGATAATCCGGGAGCCATGAAAGCTTGTTGGCATCGCAATACGTCCGTATCGACATATTGTCTTCAAGAGCCTTTACAAGGCCGTTTTCCACAAAACGCATGTTGGGATTCAAATCCTCTTCAGAAGGGATATATTTCTGTCTGTTCTCTTCAAGTTGCCATTCCCTCAGAGCGGCAAGTTCAACGGGAAGTATGAGGAGCCGGAAATAAAGTTCCCTACCTTTTGCCATGCTCAACGCCAATGTTTTCAAGGCATCATCCACGTTGTCGCGAGAGGCATAGAAATTTTTGAAAGTTTCCGCAAGCATCCCTTTCATCCTTTCCACCCCTCGAAGAGTAAAATTCTCGCGGGTGGTGAAAGAGTTGTTGACAGTTGTATCGGGAAGGATTATCAGGTTCATTATCTTTTCCCAAATCTGGTCGTCTTCACCAGAATTCTCCCCCGCCTCTTTCACGAAATTCTTATACAGGCCGCTTTCCTTTATCGTCTCCGCAAGGTTTGCCACAAGCCCTTGCATGGGGAACACCTCATGGCGGTATTTAAGGTCAAGCGACTTGATTTTATCATCGATAAGGATTTTCTTAATGAAGCGCGTATCAGCCAAAGGCTTGTAGCCCCCACGTTTCTCAACCCGGTCTGCCACCCTCAACATCAGCATCAGCATGTCGAGGTAAAGACTGTAAGCGAACCTCTTTTCCTTGGTGGGTGCCGAAGGCTGAGATTCCAACATGAAATGATTCTCTATCAAAAGGTAGGAATAAAGAAGCTGGACCGCCTTTATCCTTATCAATACACGATTTATCATAACTCTTTATGCTCGTTCACAAATATCTGGAATCCCTTTCCCGCCATTCCGGATAAAGAAAGACAAGACCCGGGTTCCAGACTGCAAAATTACTTCAAAACCCGCTATTACGCAAATATTCGGGCATCTAAACTTATCACTTCCTTGAGAAACCGGCATCAAGCCTCTGCCTGACAGCCTCATACAACATGACTCCAGCAGCCACCGACACATTGAGCGAACCGATGCTTCCCAGGATAGGGATGGCGGCAAGCGTATCGCACTGCCGGAGCACCTCCGGTGAAATACCCGTGTCTTCCGCCCCCATCACGATAGCAACAGGGACCGTAAAATCAGCTTCCGTATAATTTACGTTCCCTTTTTCAGAAGCGCCCACCACAAGATAACCGTTTTCCTTAAGTTTCCTGACCGCCGACAAGGTGTCGCGTTCACGGCATACGGGCACATAGAAAAGGGCTCCTGCAGAAGCTTTCACCGCATCGCTCGTGGCGGAAGCGCTTCCTCGCTCGGGAATGACTATGGCATCGACTGCGGCACAGTCCGCACTTCTCGCGATTGCACCGAAATTTCGGGCGTCGGTGATTCCGTCGAGCACAAGAACGAGCGGAGTCTTACCTTCCTCATAAAATAGGGGAATCAAATTGTCAAGACGGTTATAACCCACAGGCGAAAGGAGTGCTATTGCTCCCTGGTGGTTTTTCATCGTGATACGGTTAAGCTTCTCCACAGGCACCTTCTGCATCACAATGTCATATTCCCGGATTCTGTCGATAAGTTCTTTGGCAAGGTCACCTCCGAGGTCGCGCCTCACAAGCACCTTGTCGATAGTCTTACCCGAATCAATTGCCTCTATAATAGCCCGCAGGCCAAAAATATAATCTGTCTTATCCATATTAACAATGTTTGCGGTAATATCTTTTCTCAATCCTGCCTCAGTTATGGAGCAACGACCTTGCATTCATCCTGGCTGCCTCGTTCACTTCAGTGCCGGAAAGCATGGCTGCAAGTTCGTCAACCCGCTCTCCGTCGTCGAGAACCTTGACATGCGAAACAGTCCGCTCCTCCTCATCGGTCTTATAGACCTTGAAATGGCTGTTGCCTTTCGCCGCCACCTGCGGAAGATGGGTTATGGCCAGCACCTGCATGTCCGAACCCATATTTCTCATCATAGCACCCATTTTGTCGGCTATTTCACCCGACACACCTGTATCGACCTCGTCGAATATCACCGTTGGAAGATGCATGCATTTCGCCATGATTGACTTGATGCTGAGCATAAGTCTTGCGGTCTCTCCTCCGGAAGCCACTTTTGCCATGGGCTGCATAGGATGGTTCTTGTTGAAACTGCAAACGAACTCCGCGTTGTCCTGCCCGTCGGCAGTAAGCTTCCCTTGCGTTATCTCCACACTGAACCTTAGATTGGGAAGCCCGAGCGGCGCGGCGGTCGCCACAAGACGCTCCGCAAAATCGAGAGCCCCCTTGACACGCAATTCCGTCAGTGAGTCGGCTTTGGCTTTTAGCTCCCTCGCAAGCATACGCGCTTCCTGCTCAAGCTGAGCCACGTCGTCGTCGCCGAAATCGATTGCATTCAACTTGTCGGCAAGTTCCCGGTGGAGTTCAACGAGAGCGTCATCGTCAGTCACCTTAAAATGCTTGATAGCGTCATAAAGTAGATTCATCCTCGCCGTCACTTTCGCAAGCCGCGCAGGATCGGAATCGACCCTGTCGAGATAATCCCTGACCGTCTCGGAGATATCTTTAAGTTCTATCCTCACATTGTCAAGACGTTTCATAAGATCATCACCCTCAGGTTGCTCGAAAAGCGACAGGTTGACTTTAGAAAGATAAGACGTCGCCTCACCCAACATCCCCATAACTGCATTGTCGCCGCCGTCAAGAAGATTGTATGACGCGCCAAGGTCTTCGCGGATCTGGTCTGCATCGGAAAGCATGTCGAATTCCTGTTCCACCTGCTTCAGCTCCCCCTCTTTAGGGGCGATTTTATTGAGTTGCTCAAGCTGGAAAGCTATGAAATCGCGGTTCTCGCGGTTTTTCTCGATTCTTTGCTTTATCTTACGGATCTTTGCCCTAAGAGTGACGTAACGGCTGAAATCCGCCCTATACTCGGCAAGAAGGCGCCCGTTGCCGCAAAAAGCATCGACAATGGCCAGATGGCTTGAACTCTGCGAAAGAAGGACATTGCTGTGTTGGGAATGGATGTCAACAAGATTCCCCGTGACGGAAGTGAGCACGGGAAGAGTGACGGGGGAATCGTTTACAAAAGCCCTCGACCTCCCGGATGGAGAAATCTCACGCCTCACGAGAATCTCATCCGGATTCCAGTCAAGACCATGTTCCTCGAAAATTAGTTCAAGCGCAGGGTCCGGGTTAGAAAACGAAGCCTCGATTACAGATTTCCGGGTTTTGTCTGAAATCGCTTTAATTTCCGCACGTTCGCCAAGCAAAAGAGACAACGCGCCGAGCATAATCGACTTTCCGGCACCGGTCTCGCCGGTTATAATCGTAAAACCGGGAGAAAAACGGAGACTGACGTTGTCGATCAAAGCATAATTCCTTATTATAAGCGTCTCTAACATGTTTTTCTATTGTTATCAATTACTCTCGTCACCTTTACGTATTTTTTCAAGACGTTCGGTGTCTGTCGGATAAACCGGATTCAGCAAATCATATACCTGGCTACGTTCCGTCTGGGGGGCTTTGGAATAAATATTGACAAGTTCATCCAGTTTGGCATCCCTGAACATCGACAAAGCTACCGACATAGGGGCGTTCTTATAGACCTCCCCTATGGCCTTAAGCGATTCGGTTATCGCCGCACGCCCCTTATCCGGACTCGTCACCATCTCGTCGAGGCCTTTCCGATGATACTGATAAGCCATGTCGCGTATCATCGCGGTATTGGAGTCGGTGAAAGAACTCAATACGGCACTTCTGTTTTTCGTATCCTCAAACGCCCTCCATCCAATTTCGCCGCTCGACTGCGCCATCTGTACCACGGAAGCAGCCTTGTCGAAATAGGGCTGTCCCCCTTTAGGAGAAAAACTGTCGAAGTCAAGGGCAAGGAATAGATAGGCATAGAAATCAAGTATGCCCGTCAGATTGCCGTTCCATCCGTTGTCATTGCGGATAAGTTGGTCGCCTTCACGGTATTCGAACTCAATCTTGGTGTCTTTGAAATTCAAAAGACTCGTGGTGTAGGTGCTGTTATACACCGGACGTGAGAGTTGAACCTGCAAATCCCCTTTTATCTTATCGTCGGCATATTCCTTTACGGTAAGGAAAAAGCGGCACTCGATCCTTTCATTGGGAGAGAACTGCGCGTTGGTCCATTTATTCTCATTGAAATACTCCGTTATCTTCTCCTTGAGCTCGTCAAATGTGTTGCGGTAAGTCCCTTCTATCGAACTCGTATTGACCTCCACAGTGCAGTTGAGTTCTTGTGCCGATATAAGAGCCGGAAACAAAACAATAGCCATCAAAAACGACAGCCATCGCCTGCATATTATAATATTTATGATTTCCATAACCTTATAACGGCAAACCGATTCTTTTTATTAGAGGGATACAACGCCAGAAACGCATTTACCCCAACGAAGGGATGATAGTGTCGATTATGTCAGACGCCACTTCCCTTTTGCTTTTGGCCGGGAAACGGATTTCCTGTCCGGAAGCTCCAATGACGGTGACTTTATTGGTATCCTTCATAAACCCGGCCTCAGGGTCGCGAAGAGAATTCAAAACAATCCAGTCGAGGTTCTTTCTTTTCAGTTTTGAAAGCGCATTCTCCTCCTCATGGTCCGTTTCAAGCGCAAACCCCACAAGAACCTTACCATCCTTTTTACGTCCCAAGGCAGCCGCAATATCGGGATTCTTGACAAGCCGTATGGTCATGTCATCGACATTCTCGCGTTTGATTTTACTTTCCGCCACCGTCTCGGGAGCATAATCGGCTACGGCAGCAGCCAACACCACACAATCGGCATCGCGCGAAGCGGAAAGACACGCATCATACATCTGGCGTGCCGACGTAACATCAATCCTGCGAATCTTGCTGTTGTCACACTGCAACGCCACAGGACCCGCAACAACCGTTACGTCAGCCCCCCGGGAAGCGAATTCTTCCGCAAGGGCAAAACCCATTTTACCGCTCGAATAGTTGCCGATAAATCTCACGGGGTCGATATTCTCATAGGTAGGACCGGCGGTAATGACTACCTTTTTACCCGTCAATGTCTCTTTCCTGCTGAAATAAGACTCGATGGCGGCCACTATATTTTCCGGCTCTTCCATGCGGCCCTTTCCGGAGAGCCCGCTTGCAAGTTCCCCTGAACCGGGCTCCACCATTATCACACCGTCGCGACGCAAAGCGGCAACATTTCTCTGAGTAGAGGGATGAGCCCACATGTCAAGGTCCATGGCAGGAGCCACCATCACCTGCTCCTTTGCGGAAAGGTAGGTGGTGATGAGCATATTGTCGGCAATTCCGTTTGCCATTTTCCCGATGGTGCTGGCAGTGGCGGGAGCCACGACCATCAGGTCGGCCCACAGGCCGAGGTCAACATGGCTATGCCATTCACCCGTATTCGCCGCAAAAAACTCGCTAACCACAGGCTTTCCGCTCAGGGCGGCAAGAGTGGCGGGAGTGATGAACTCCTTTCCGTTAGGGGTAATCACCACCTGGACTTCCGCCCCCCTTCTGATAAGCAATCTCAAAAGATATGCCGACTTATATGCGGCAATTCCTCCGGAAATGCCAAGCACTATATGTTTCCCTTTCAACATACCGCCATTCAAATCTTTTTCTTCCGCTGTTGTTTACGTTCCTGTGCGAACTTATACTTCAGCTGGAAAAGCACATCTTTCGTATTCTTTGGAAAATCGCCCTGCATAATCCAATCGTAGAACGACGGCTCCTTCATAAGCACCTCTTTCACCGGCTTCCCCTTATGTTTACCGAAATTGAAAACCGGGACATCGTTGTCGTCGAGCACAATCCTCGCGGCAAGGTCAAGATTGCGCCCTATCGAAGAGAACTTGGCAAGAAACTCCACGTTGTTCTCGAGGTCGTCATACTTTTTAAGCTGACCTAAAAGCACCTCGTAGGTGGCTTGTGTGTCGGCGAGGGCGCTATGCGCATCTTCAAGATCGGCGCCGCAATAGAATTTATATGCCGCCACAAGTGTGCGTTGCTCCATTTTATGGAATATGTTCTGCACATCTATAAACCGACGCCCGCTGATGTCGAAATTCATGCCGCAGCGGCCAAACTCCTCCATAAGGACAGGCACGTCGAACTTATTGCTGTTGTAGCCGGCGATATCACATCCCTCAAAAATGACGAGAAGCGACTTAGCCACCTGCCTGAAAGTTGGTTCGTCTTTCACATCGTCGTCGGTAATATGATGCACAGCCGTGCTCGCCTCAGGGATATGCATTTCCGGATTGAGCCTACGGCTTTTTCTCTCCTCCGTGCCGTCGGGATAGACTTTGATATATGAAATCTCCACAATCCTGTCGCGGGTGACGTTGGTGCCCGTGGTTTCAAGATCGAAGAATATTATCGGACGCTCAAGATTGAGCTTAACATTTTCTCGCATTTGATTTAAATAATTACATAGAAAGCGGGCATTCCGATAAATCACGCATGGCGCACCGGAATTCCCGCCGGCTACTTCACTCTATCACCTGAAGTGGCATCTGAATGGATACGATATTTTCGTTCGTCTCCTGGTCAAGAGGTTCGAAAACTCCCGGACGAGCCGGGTCTGAGAGACGGATCAAAGCGGTGTCGCCTGAAAGATTGCTGAGAATTTCGAGCGTGAACGAAGAATTGAACCCTATTGTCATCGGATTTCCGTCATATTCACACATCACCATTTCTTCAGCGGAAGTGCCGTAGTCAAGGTCTTGCGCACTAAGTTTCATCCCCATATCGGAGATTTCAAACTTCACGAGGCCCGAAGCCTTGCTCGCAAAGATGGCGACCCTGCGCATGGCGTTAAGGATTGTGTCTCTGTCAACTTTCACAAGGAAAGGATTGGATTCAGGTATCACACGGTTATAGTTGGGATAATTCCCCTTTATAAAACGACATGTGAGCGTATAGTCGCCGAATTCGAATCTCGCACCTTTGGAGCCAAGCGTCATCTTGACGTCTTGCGTCTCCTTGTCAAGAATACCTTTAATGATGGATGCCGGTTTCGCAGGCATTATGAAAGATGTCACAACTCCGGGATTCACTTCCGAATTGATATACCTCACAAGCTTATGAGTGTCGCTTGCCACAAAAGTGATGTCGCCTTCATGTATGTCCCAGAAAATACCGGTCATCATAGGGCGTATAGGCTCAAGGCTCACGGCATATATTGTCTTCTCTATACCCTTTTTCACAACGGAAGAGGGAAGCACGAGCACCGTGGCGTCGTCTTCCATTTTCTCGCCACGGGGATATTCGTCGGCATTGATGCCCATAAAACGGAACCGCCCTGAAAGGAACACCACGTCGATTTCTCCAGTCGATTCATTGAGGCTGAAGGTGAGCGGCTGGTTGTTGACTTCCTTGGTGATTTCAAGAAGCGTCTTGGCAGGGACCGCCACCGCTCCATCGCCATCGGAATCAGACACCTCCACACGCGAAGAGACAATATTTTCCTGGTCACTACCGGTTATGGTGAGCCATCCGTCCTCAAGTTGGAAAAGGAAATTGTCGAGAATAGAGAGGGCGTTCTTCGAATTAATAACTTTGCTCACCGCCTGCAGCTGCTGTTGGAAGAGCTTACCGTCGATATTGAACTTCATATTTATGTTTTATTTAATTTACACACGAAAACCGTATGGTCATGACCGTATGGTCACAATATGCAAATTTAATCATTTTTTTCGAGTCTGCGAAAACCGCCGACAAAAATAAAACCGACACGATAAAAAAGCCCCCGTGCTTTATTGGCACGGCGGCTCTATGATGCCTTGAAATCACCACAGATTATTCTGCGACAACTTCGAATTCGATTTCCTTTACAACTTCCTTGTGGAACTTGATAGTGGCCGTATATACACCAACTTCCTTAACGGGATCTTTGATGTAGATAATCTTGCGGTCAACGTTGTGTCCGAGTTTCTCAAGAGCCTCGGAAATCTGAAGGGCGTTGACAGAACCGAAGACGGTGCCCGTAGAACTTGTCTTGGCACCGATTGTGAGCCTTACGCCCTCGAGAGCGGCGGCGGCAGCCTCAGCGTCGGCCTTGATTTTCGCAATCTTGTGGGCACGCTGTTTCTGGTCTTCAGCAAGCTGCTTGAGGGCGGCGGCGGAAGCAATCACAGCTTTTCCCTGGGGGATAAGATAGTTGCGGCCATAACCATCTTTCACTTCGACAACATCGTCCTTATAACCGAGGTCGGCTACATTTTCTTTAAGTATGATCTTCATATTGATTCTATTTGTCGGGTTAAAAAATGATTATTTCATCAAGTCGGTTACGTAGGGAAGAAGTGCGAGATGACGCGCACGCTTCACGGCCTGTGCCACACGACGCTGGAACTTCAATGAAGTGCCGGTGATGCGGCGGGGAAGGATCTTACCCTGCTCGTTGAGGAATTTTTTGAGGAACTCGGGGTCCTTGTAGTCGATATATTTAATACCGCTACGTTTGAAACGGCAATATTTTTTCTTCTTCGTATCGACCGAAAGGGGAGTGAGATAACGGATTTCGCTATTTGCTGCCATGATTAAGCCTCCTTGTTTTCTGCTTCGGCAACAGCCTCGGCGGGTTGTTCACTTGCTTTCTTTGATCTCAGGTTGCGACGTTTCTCAGCATATTCCTGTGCATACTTGTCGAGACGGAAAGTGAGGAAACGGATCACACGCTCGTCGCGGCGGAAAGCCACTTCAAGCTTCTTTACGATGGTGGGTTCGCCCTTGAATTCGAGAAGGCAATAGAAGCCTGTCGATTTCTTCTGGATGGGGTAAGCAAGCTTGCGGAGACCCCATGCCTCTTCATTGACGATTTCAGCACCATTCTGCTGAAGAACGTCTTTGAATTTTTCTACCGCTTCCTTCATCTGGTCGTCAGACAAAACGGGAGTTAAAATGAAAACGGTTTCGTA
>CABRKI010000010.1 GCA_902471455.1 uncultured Porphyromonadaceae bacterium
CGCCGGCGCAGCTATCCGATCGTGATAACCGCCGACAACGGCGAAACCGTTTGGGACGGAAGCACCCCGACCTCGCTCGGCTACGTAAACCTTGCATTGAAACCCGTCAAGACCAAGACGCTTACGGTCCGCCTTAAAGGGAACGCCACCGAGAACGAAGGGTTCGGGCAGATAACCGAGCTTGTGGCTCCTGTGGCCAACGACCTCGACCTTTTCAAAGCCGAAGGGGGCGACAAGGTCAACAACGAGCTGCGCATAATAGAGGCGGATTTCCTTAAACTCAAGAAATAAACTCAAAAAGGAGAATCCCTTTTTTGTTACGATTTTGTGAATTTTGAATAAGGGTTATTCAGGCTGCGAATTTTTTTCACTAAATTCGCAGCCTGATTGTTATAATGTCATGGCATGATGGCAATCGAAAATTATTTTATAGACGCTATGCCGTCGGAGGATATTGTAAAACCGATAATAATGTAGGGACATGCCTTCGGCATGTTTAATTGACAATATGATTATCAAATGCTACATGCCGGAGGCATGTCCCTACAAAATTTTACCGTTTTGCACATAATTTTATAAAAACAATGTCGCACAAGTTAAAAGGACTCACCGAAGCGGAGGTTGTCAAGAGCCGTGAACTGCACGGTTCCAACATACTCACACCCCCTGCGAAAGACCCGTTGTGGAAGAAATTTCTTCAGAAGTTCAAAGACCCCCTCATCGTCATCCTGCTTATTGCCGGGGTGCTGTCGATTGGCATTTCCATATATGAATGCGTTGGGCTCGGTCAAGGTTTTCAAGTGTTTTTCGAGCCGATAGGCATATTCATGGCAATCCTGCTTGCCACCGGACTCGGATTCTATTTCGAGATGAAAGCCGATAAGGAATTCGAGCTTCTCAACCAGGTCAACGACGATGAAGCGGTGGAGGTGATTCGCGACGGGTTCGCCACACGTGTGCCTAAGAAGGATATCGTGGTGGGCGACATTGTGATTCTCAACACCGGCAACGAGGTTCCCGCCGACGGCGAGCTATTGGAGGCGGTGACGTTGAGCATCGACGAATCTACGCTTACGGGAGAACCGATATGCCGCAAGACCGTTGACCCCGACGATTTCGACCCCGACGCCACCTTCCCATCGAATCATGCCATGAGGGGTACGAAAGTGATGGAAGGTCACGGCATGATGAGGGTCACCGCCGTAGGTGACAAAACGGAGAACGGAAAGGTGTTCGTTTCGGCACAGATCGACAACAGCGTCAAAACCCCGCTTACGGAGCAGCTTGACGGTCTTGGCAAACTTGTGTCGAAGGCATCTTACGCCATCGGGGCCGTCATCATTGCCGGGAGGATTCTGATGTATTTCATGAACGCCGATTTCGAGTGGCTTTCATTTATAGCCTATTTTCTCCAGACCTTGATGATTGCCGTCACTTTGATAGTGGTGGCGGTGCCGGAAGGTTTGCCGATGGCCGTTACCCTTTCTCTTGCCTATTCCATGCGCCGCATGTTGAAGACAAATAATCTTGTACGCAAGATGCATGCCTGCGAAACTATGGGAGCCACCACCGTGATATGCACCGACAAGACCGGCACGCTCACGCAGAACCGCATGCAGGTCTATAAATCGAATTTCTTCGGCAACCCCGACGACGAGGTGCTTTACGAAGGGATAGCCGTCAACTCTACGGCGCAGCTCGACATGTCGGGCGACAAGCCGGAAGTGCTCGGCAACCCTACGGAAGGGGCGTTGTTGCTATGGCTCAACGGGCGCGGGGTGGATTACGCGAAACTTCGCGGCGATGCCGTCCGTGTGGAAGAGTTGCCTTTCTCCACCGAAAGGAAGTATATGGCGACGGTGGTGAAATCTGCCGACGGAAGGGAAATCCTGTATGTCAAAGGGGCTCCGGAGATTATATTTTCCCTCTGCAAGGACACCGCCGGAGTTACGAAAGCGGAGATTGACGCGCAGCTGTTGGAATATCAGAACCAGGCTATGCGCACCCTCGGTTTCGCATATCAGGTTATGAAGGAGGGCGACAAGGCCATAGCCGACGGCAGGGTGGTGGCGGAGAATCTTGTTTTCCTCGGCATTACGGCAATTTCCGACCCGGTGCGTGGCGACGTACCCGATGCCGTCAAGGAAGTGACCGATGCCGGTATAAAGGTGAAGATTGTGACCGGCGACACACCCGGCACCGCTAAGGAAATAGGCAGGCAGATAGGTCTCTGGCATGACGGCGTTGACACCGAACGCAACATTATCACTGGAACGGAATTCGAGAAACTTTCTGACGACGAACTCGTGAAAAGGGTAGGCGATTTCAAGATAATAGCCCGCGCACGCCCGATGGATAAGAAACGTCTTGTGGAGGCTTTGCAGAAAAACAATGAAGTCGTGGCCGTTACAGGCGACGGCACAAACGATGCCCCGGCCTTGAAGGCGGCCCACGTAGGTCTGTCGATGGGCGACGGCACGTCGGTGGCTAAAGAAGCTTCCGATATTACCATTATCGACAATTCTTTCACTTCCATAGGCAGGGCCGTGATGTGGGGGCGTTCGCTTTACCGCAACATCCAGCGATTCATCCTTTTCCAGCTTACGGTCAACGTGGTGGCGTGTCTCATAGTGCTTTTCGGTGCGTTTATGGGGATGCAGTCGCCACTCACCGTCACCCAGATGCTATGGGTTAACCTTATAATGGATACGTTTGCTGCGATGGCGTTGGCATCGCTTCCGCCGTCGGACGACGTAATGCGCGACAAGCCGCGTCCGCGCTCGGCATTTATCATCAACCCTGCCATGTGGAAGTTTATCCTTGGCGTGGGCGGCGTGTTTTTCCTTTTCCTTTTAGCGTTCCTGTATTATCTGGAACATACCGACATCACATGCCTCACCCAAATAGGGAAGCCCATTTACGGCGAGAACACAGGACTTTCATCCTACGAACTGTCGCTTTTCTTCACCACGTTTGTGTTCCTGCAGTTCTGGAATATGTTTAACGCCCGGGCGTTCGAAACCGGTAAGACGGCACTTAATCTCAAAGGGTGCGGCGGATTCGAATTGATCGCCCTGTTCATATTTGTCGGACAGATTCTGATTGTAGAGATTGGAGGCGATTTCTTCCAGGTAGAGCCTCTGAAGCTTATCGATTGGGCGATAATAATTGGCGCCACATCGCTGGTTCTCTGGGTAGGGGAAATAGCGAGAGCAATCTCAAAAAGAAATTAGTAATGAGGAATTAGTAATTAGAAATTGTGATTAGTGATAAAATCGGTGAAGACGGCCTTGTAAAGTCCGTGAAATGTGGGGCGTTGAAAAATCTTGAAATTTATTGAATGGAGGGACATGTATTGGTGTGTAGTGTCTGAAAAATCAGAATATTAATTAAACTACCGAAGGCATGTCCCCACATTTTTATCGGGTCTGCCATAGTCTCTGAAAATACGAATACACATTATTTCGAATCAAGATTTCAAATCAAACCAATCATTAAAGAAATCACAATTACTAATTCCTCATTACTGATTCCTGATTGTAATTATGCGTAGAGCGGTCGATTCACATCGACCGCTCTTACTGTTTTCCATAATACTTTTTCGAACTAACCTAACATCATGAAACGATTTTCTGTATATAAGACAAGTGGGAGGGTTTATTTGTTCATCGGAAAATAAAATTTTTTGAAAAATTTTTATTGACGCCCAGGGATTATCTTGTTTTTCGGGATTTTGAAGAGGAAAGATGCAGGTGGTTACGGGGATATTTATTAATTTTGTCTCCATGATTCACTATATACAATTATTTATAGACAGCATAAACTCTCTTGAGGTGAACATGGTCAACAGCATGTTCCGCCTTATCCTGAGCATGCTTCTCGGAATGGTGGTAGGGGCTGAGCGCAAGCGCAAGGGGCAGATTGCGGGAATCCGCACGTTCGCCCTCATATCGATGGGTGCGTGTCTTGCCATGTTGCTCTCAATATATGTGCCGCAAGTGTATTTAGGTCTGAAAAACGGTGATCCGGGACGAATTGCCGCGCAGGTAATCACCGGAATCGGTTTCATCGGCGGCGGCGCAATGATCCACATGAAGGGAGCCGTGAGGGGACTGACCACGGCAGCCGGAATCTGGATGACCGCCATCATAGGTATGGCGGTGGGAATCGGTATGTATATGTGTTCGATAGGTGCTACCATCCTGATTCTTCTCACGCTCGTGACGTTTGAGCAATATGAGAAGCGGCGCCAGCTCGGTCAGGAATCGAAAGTGGTGAGCATTACGGTAAGCGGAATCGTTAAAGACATTACGGATTATAGGAAAGTCTTCGCCGACAATAAGGTGCATCTATCCACGTTTTATGTGGAATATAACTATGAACTCCGGCAGACGGAACTGAATTTTGTGATTCTCGCGCATACCTATACCAATCTCCTGACGGTTATGTCGGAGGTGAGCGACGTTCTCCCCACAAAGAAACTTACATTGTCAAGTCAGCTTGACATCTGAATCGTATGCCGACAACAACGGACGTTCCCCTTTTCTGATTTGTTTTATATATTGCGACGGCACTATGCCATATATTTTCCTAAACCAATATCTGAAATACGCAGGGTCGTTGAATCCGCTTCCGTATGCCGCTTCGGAGACGTTCCTTCCCTCTTCAAGCAGCTTCATGCTATTTGCCATCCTCTTTTTTATAAGGAAATCGCGGCAAGACATCCCCATAAGCCTGTTGACACGCCGATAGAGGGTGGAATGTGAAATGTTTAACTCTTTTTCGATAAATTCCACGTTAAGGTCTTTTGAAGCGATGTTGTTTTCTACCAGGGATGTCAGCTTCTCAAGAAAAATGCGGTCTTTTTTCAATATTTTCCCTCCTGCTGAATCCCATTCGGGAAATGGGCTGTCTTCTGTTTCCATTGTTTTTTCGGTTTTTGTATTGCAAAATTAGGATTTTGCAACATCAAGGTCAAAGATTGTAGGCACAAGTATGTCCCATAAAACTTGTGGAGTGTTGTGTATAACTTAATTTATTGATAATAAGAATTGTGCCGTATTAAAAATAAGTCCCGCTTTTTTTGGAACCTTGGAAAACCGACCGGTTTGCGCTCTTAATCGGCTCGAAAAAATTTTCGGCAAATTTCATTTTGAAACAAAACTATATCATCGTGAATTTGTTTTTTGTGTAACTTTACAAAATCTTTCAAAGAAATTGTTTAAACTTTTTTGAAAGACTCAAATAGTCCTTGAAATGTTATGGTCGATTCGCAATTTGTGTATTTTGACCTTACGATTAAACGTGTAGTCTGAAAAAACTATTAGCGTCAAAGAATGAAGAACCTGATATCATGCATACTCATTGGGATGGCATTATTATTGTTGCCTTTGTCAGCGGCGGGGAATAAATCGGAAACAGTCTCCCCGTTTTTCCATACCCTCTCCACGGAAGACGGTTTGCCGTCTAATTCCGTCCTGTCCGTATTCAAAGACCATCGCGGGTTCGTCTGGTTTGGTACGGAAAAAGGGTTGGCCCGTTTTGACGGCAATGACATTAAGAATTATCCTGTCACGTCGAACGACGAAATTTGGGCTATAGAAGAACAAGACGACGATTGTCTTCTCTTCGGCACTGTGTCGCAATTAAAGTCGTTCAACCGGCGCACCAATGAATTGACCGTGATTGACTTCCCGGTGGCCTATGTCAGGGCTATTAAAAAGGCGGCGAAAGACACTTTCATCATAGGCACCGACACCGGTCTCTTCATGCTTACAGACGGAAAATTGGAGCGCATCCATGTGGAAACAGGGCTTACCGCCGCCAACGATATCACCGGAATCGAACGTCAGGATTCCCTTAATTTTTGGTGTTCCACCGCCGACGGCATCGTCCTTCTGAGTATTAAGGACAGGAAACCGTTGACGTTCCGTATGCCTCTGAAGATAGAGAAAAGCAACCATTTTACGTGTCTTGAAAAGGATGGCGACACATTATATATCGGTAGTTTCAACAAGGGTCTTTTCATGTTTGATATCCCCACACGCACGTTTTCAGAAATCGAGGGTTTCAGACATAACCTGATACAAAGCATACAGTCAGACGGTACGCGGCTTTTTATTGGCACCAACGGGCGCGGGCTGAGGACCGTCTCGAAAGATGGCAGACATTTTGGGTCGATACTTGCCGACCCTCACAAAAACGGCACCCTTAAATCGAACACAATCACTGCATTCCTTTATGACGAGGGGCTGCATTGGGTGGCCACCCAATTCGGAGGGGTTAACTACACGCCCCGGTCGAAAGACAAATTTACGGTTTTCCGGTTCGGCGATTTCAATACCGCCGACCACCGTGTGGCGTCGTTTTATATTTATCCCGACAAATCCAAGCTTATAGGCACGCGCGAAGGCCTTTATTTCGTTGACGAGGCTGCGGGCATTGTCAAGAAGTATTCGATAAACGAAGGCAACCGCGAACTGCGGTCGGACATTATCACCTACATAGGTAAAATCGGCGACGAGGTGCTTGTGGGTACTTACGGAGGTGGCATCCACAGATTCAACAGGCAGACGCTTGCAGTGGAAGATATCTCAGACGAAGACCTTTTCAAATACGGGTGTGTGTTCCAGTTTATTCCCGACAGGGATGACAATATGTGGGTAGCCACTCAGGAAGGTCTCTATCATGCCACTCGGATAGGACAGGTACACAAGCATTTTACGCATGAAAACTCGCCGCTGCCCACATCGATTGTGCGCAGGGTGTGCCTTGATTCGAAAAACCGCCTGTGGATTGGTACGAAATTCGGGTTGGCCATGCTCGACCCACACACCGACCGTATCACCGTAGATAATATCGACATTCCGAAGCGCGACCATATACAGTATCTTTATCATGATAAGAGGGGCAATACGTTTATTTGCGGTTCCACCAGCCTTTCTGTCGTGGATTCAAATCTAAAGGTTATCAAACATTTCGATGGCGACAGTTGGCTCGACCGCAATAGACCCACCAGCATAAAAGAGGTTGGCGAAGGGATGTATTGGGTGGCAACCGACCGTGAAATCGTGAAATATTCTTTAAAAGATACCGTGCTTCAGAAGTTTCAGCGTCAGGACGGCCTGCCGTCGATGTCGTTCAATTCCAACAGCCTCATCACTAAAGACGGTATGATATTTTTTACCAATGAAGGGGGCCTTGTGTATGCCAGCACCATCGGATTCGACAACCTTTATAAAGGCGACAAGGCGCCTGCGATAGTTTCGTGTGTGACGGACGGCGTGGAGACCGATATACTGGAGACGGATTATGAAAAAGGGTTTTCAATCCCCGCCGATGCTTCGGATGTCACTTTTAAAGTGTCGTCGATGGATTTCACGTTGCCCTATACCAATTCCTATGAGTATATGCTCGAGGGGTATGATAAAAGCTGGCAAAAACTTCGCGGCACCAACCGTATCGTATATCGCGACCTTCCCGCAGGTTCTTATAATCTTCTTGTGAGGAAGACCTATTCGGGGCAAACCTCGACAATGAAGGTGACGGTAGAACGTTCGTATATGAAGATAGCCGGGATTGTGGCGGCCTCGCTTGTCATCGTGGTGCTGTTTGCTTTCTTCATATATAAGATATGGAAGCTCCAGACGAGAATAAGGCGTGAACGCAAACTGTTCACATCGGTGAGCGAGGTTAAGGAGAATTCCAAGAAAACATTGCCTGGCAATCCCGGACACGAGGAGCTCATGGATAAGCTCCTTGTCTATATGGACGAGAAGAAACCTTACACCAACGTGAAGCTGTCTATAAAAGAGGTGGCGAAAGACCTTGAGACTACCGATGTGGAATTGTCGCGGCTTCTTAATGCAAGTATGTCGGTCAACTGGGCAACGTTTGTCAATACCTACCGTGTGAACGAAGTGAAGCGGCGCATCAAGGACGGACAACTCTCACGGCTCACCCTCAAGGCACTCTCGGAGAAGTGCGGTTTCGGCAGCAAGACCACCTTCTATCGGGAGTTCAAGGGCATAGTCGGGATGACCCCTCTGGAGTATTGCCAATCGAAAGGAATCTCCGTGTCCGACCCTGAATAACGGTGATTTTTTAGGGTAAATAATGAGTGCCAATTTTTTTGGTACTCATTTTTTAATGTGGTAAAGTGTTGAAAATTAATTAAAAATGCATCATGGGATTGTTCCCGATTTTTATGGGCTATAAAATGCTTTTTAAGCCTTGACAAAGACTTGCATTCGCTATAATTTTGCAGCTGTAAGGCTTCCGGACAGGCAGGGGAGCCGCGAATGGACAACCATAAAAATCTACAACATCATGCAAAGCGACATCCTGATTTCACAGATTTATACAACGCTTCTTCCGAGGCTCGTGAGCTACATAGCCTACCGGATAAACGACACAGAGAGCGCACGCGACCTGGCACAGGACGTGTTCTTGCGTCTGTTGGAATCGCGGGCGGTAATCCTCGGCAAGGAAGCCGGCGAGGCCATGGTGTTCAGAATTGCCCGCAATGTGGTCATCGATTGGCTTCGCCACCATTATGTGAAGGCCGAAGCGGATGCATATATAGCATTGTATGCCCAGACGTCGAGCGACGACACCGAGAGCGGCATCGTCGCTCGCGATGTGGCTCGCCTGGAGAAAACCTGCCTGATGACTTTCCCCACGCAGAGAAGAAAGATTTATGCCATGCGCCGTTTCGGCGGCATGAGCGCCAATGAGATTGCCTCGCGGCTCGGGCTGTCGAGGCGCACCGTGGAAAACCATCTGCTGACCGGCACGCGCCAGATGAGGGTCAGCCTGAGGTCGTGCATTTGATTTCATTATAAACCTCAACATAACTTTATCATTATGAAATTATCATTTTCTAAACGACAGGCTGTGGGCTTCACTGTCTTGGTGGTGCTTGGAGGGGGCGGTATGTATGCCCAGTCCATGCCTCTGCCGGCTGCGGCCGCTGCAGTCGCCCCGAAAGCCACAGATACGGCATCGGGCGTTGTTACCGACGAGCAAGGCGAACCGCTGATAGGTGTGACCGTGCAGGTGAAAGGAGGTTCCGTCGGAACATCCACAGATATCGATGGAGCGTTCAATCTCAAAGACGTTGCCGGCAAGACTCTCGTTTTCTCCTATGTAGGCTACAAGACCATAGAGGTTAAAGCCGGGGAAAACATGAAAGTGACTATGACTGAAGACTCCGCCCTTCTCGATGAAGTCGTGGTCGTAGGTTACGGCGTTCAGAAGAAGGCTTCGCTCACCGGAGCCGTGTCGCAGGTGGGCGAGAAGGCGTTTGCCGACAAAGCCACCACTACCAACCCTCTTGCCGACCTTCAGGGACAGATTCCCGGCATGACCGTCACGAGAGGTTCTTCGGCTCCCGGACGTGAGGATTGGGATTTCAAAATCCGTGGAGAGTCGTCGGTCAACAATACAAGCGCCCTTGTCATCGTCGATGGTGTGCCGGGCAGCCTCAACGACCTCAATCCCGATGACATAGAAAACGTATCGGTGCTGAAGGATGCCTCCGCAGCAATATATGGTGCTCGTGCCGCCGGCGGCGTCGTGCTTGTCACCACCAAGCGTGGTACACACTCAGGCAAAAGACCTACCGTGACATATAGCGGCAATGTGACCTGGAAAGTATCTGACCCCCAGGTGCAGTGGATGACGCTCCAGCAGTGGGCGCGGTGCGTGGAAGAGGTGCTTTATAACGAAGGCATTTCCAACGGCACGCTTTCCACTTTCACCCCTGTCGGTGCAATGCCATACGCTGCGATTTATGCCATGAAGACGATGGACCCACAGTTCATAGGAACCGTGCAGAGCTATTCCGCCCTCGGAGGCAATGCCGATGCGATTGCCGACATAGGCTTCATCGACTCCGACCAGTATAGCGACACTTTCGGCAATGCTTTCTCGCAGTCGCACTCCCTCTCGGTGAGCGGCGGTTCGGATGTGGCGCGCTATAATGTGAGCCTCGGCTATATGTATGACGGCACTCCTCTCAAATTCGACATCGAGGAGAAATCCCGCCGCTACAACGCTCGCGCCAACAACGACTTCAAGATAACCAAATGGTTTGACCTTGCCACCACCATCGCTTTCTCGCGCAGGGAGAACACACGTCCGCTCAACACTCCCTCGGCTGTGAACGGCAACCCTCCGGGCTCGCCTATCTTCAGCTCCGACGGACAGCACGCCTTCGGATGGCTCAACAACTATTCCGACGTAGCTGTCGCTAAGTTCGGCGGAACATGGAAGGAGACATATAACGAGACGGTTGTGAACCTTCGTCCGACATTCCACATTCTTCCCGGACTCGACCTCGTCGGCACCGTAGGCTATACCATCAAAGACTGGACACGCCAGGAGACCCAGTTCAAGAACTACATGTATAACTGGAACAACGAGAAAATCGAGACGATGATGCGTCCGACCGACAACCGTTTCACCCGTTATAACCGCTCCGCCAAATATCAGATCTATCAGGGCTACCTGAATTATCTCGGCGATTTCGGCACAGACGGAACCCACAACATCAATGTGATGCTCGGCGCCAGCTATGAGCGCGACGACAGCGAATCGACGGAGTCGAAACTCCTTAATCTCGCCGATGGTTTCCTTGAGTCGTTGCAGTCTGCCTACAATCCCGATTCGTCGAAGGTAGAGTTTAAAGACGACAAATACACCACTGCCATCGCATCTTATTTCGGCCGTATCAACTATGATTACCAGGGTCGCTATCTCGTAGAGTTGCTCGGACGCTACGACGGCTCGTCGAAATTCGTACGCGGTAAGAAGTGGAAAGGGTTCTACGGAGCTTCCGCCGGATGGCGCATCAGCGAGGAGAGATTCATGCGCGACCTTACATGGCTCTATAACCTCAAAATCCGTGCATCGTATGGCGAAACCGGTAACCAGAGCGGAATCGGCAACTATGACTTCATCGGCAACATAAATACGAGCGTCAACGGTTCCAACACCACGTCGGCAGGTATCTTCGGCCCCACCGGATCTGCAGCTCCATTGCAAACCCTTTCCCAGGCCAACGTTATTGCACTCGACCGCACCTGGGAGGTGGTTAAGAATACCAACGTAGGTCTTGACTTTGCAGTGCTCAACGGACGCCTCAGCGGCACATTCGAATATTTCTGGAAGACCAACGACAACATGCTCGTGGGCGTCACCTATCCCGGTGTATTCGGCGCAACCGCCCCTTCCACCAACAGCGGCAAACTCACAGTGAAGGGGTGGGAGCTTCAGCTCGGCTGGCGTGACAGAATCGGGGAAGTGACATATAACGTTGGCTTCAACCTTTCCGACGCACGCAACAAACTCGTGTCGATGCCCAATACGCTCGGCTACACGCAAAACGGCATCACGAAACGCCGCGAAGGGTATGAACTCAACTCGATGTTCGGTCTTGAATTCGTGAAACTAATCGAGAACGACCAGGAACTTGCTTCTTATAAAGCGATGCTCGACGCTTCCGACGGACAGTCGCTCGGCGTGGATACTTCCTTACTCGGAGTGGGTGACGCCATGTATGCCGACCTCGACGGCGACGGCAACATCGATTACGACGACGTTAAGCTTCTCGGCTCGAACAACCCGAGATATACTTTCGCGCTCAATCTCGGAGCCAACTGGAAAGGTTTTGACTTCAACGCCATCTTCCAGGGTGTGGGACAGAACAAGATTATACGCGACGTCACCGCACTCACCTCACCGGGACGTAACATTTATCAGATTCAAGGCGGACAATGGTATGACAAGACCTGGGGCTACGGCATGGGCAACGACCCCCGCATGGTAGGCCAGACAATAGATTACTATACCGTGGATGCTTCGGGAAGCCTTGTGCCCACCACCGTCACCACATCGGCAGCCGACTACCGCACACCCTACAACGACCCGTATGACGCCGCTCCGCGCTGGAGCCGCTCGACAGCCGCCTACAACTACCTCTATAGCGACGCTTGGTACAGACTTCAGAACATGGCATACTGCCGCCTGAAGAATCTTACTGTGGGTTACACCCTCCCGGAGACCTGGACTTCTAAGATAGGTATTCAGAAAGTGCGCGTATATTTCACCGGCACCGACCTCTTCACCATCAAATTCAATAAAGACAAGACCGATCCCGAAAATACCGCCACAAACCCGCTCGGCGGCACGGCGGGCGCGAGCGCATATCCTTTCTACCGCTCCTATACCGTCGGCCTGAACCTCACTTTCTAACCTCAAGACAATAAAAGAATGAAAACTATAAAATTTCTGACATTGGCGGCTCTCGCCGGCTTCGCACTGACCGGATGCGACGACGCTCTTGATTTCTATCCGGAAATCACCACCAACGAGGCCAACACAATGGACAAGCTCGAATATTACACTTCCGAGGTCAACAACTGGTATTCATGGCTTCCGAAGCTGATGGATGCGGGCGACATCCAGGGCCTTGCATCACGCGACGGGGATTGCGACTTCTCCACCGGAATGTCCGGTGCCATCTCGGCATCCAAGATGAGCCAGCCCGAGAGCAACAAACGATATACTAAATATTACGAGTATGTCCGTTCGATCAACTATCTCGACTATTACGCCGGAAAATATTATAACGGTGACCAGGCAGACCTTGACTGGCACCGTGCCCAGGCCCGTTTTTTCCGCGCATATCAGAGCTGGATATTCTTCCGCGACTTCGGTCCCGGAACTATAGTGAAGGGTGTGCTCGATCCCTCTTCGCCGGAGGTGATGCAGGCGCGCAACACCCGCGACGAGTTCGTAGATTTCATGATTGAAGACCTTGAGTGGGCGATTGCATCGGGTCAGCTTCCCAAGGAAGCCGACATCCGCAGAACCGCCAACGAGGGACGCATCACTGCCGGCGCGGCGAATGCTCTCTTAGGCCATATCTGTCTTTTCGAGGGTACGTGGCAGAAATACCACACCGAGATGGACACCTATCCTGAAGCCAACCATCCGACCACAGCCGCTTCGCGTGCGGAGCGTAGCAAGTATCTTCTAGAAAAGGGTAAGGCAGCTCTCGAGAAGGTGATAGCCGACAACAGCTACGAACTTTTCTACAGCGATGCGCTCGGACAGGCTTCTTACAAATACATGTTTATCCTCGAAAGCTCCGTGGCAAGGAATCCGGCGGGAATCCTTAAAGCCGCCAACCACGAATACATCCTTTCCAACCGTTTTGACAATGTTACCAAACTTGCCGGACAGAACTGGGTGCATACCTACCGAAGCACCGGTATGGCACGCCATCTGTTGGAGTCGTTCGGCACGAAAGACGGTTCACCACGTTCCACCGACTACAGCAAGCCCGACTATTGGTGTGACGAAAACACCGACCCACGTCTTTCGGAAATGGGCGTGCATTTCATGGACTATATGTGGACATACAGTTCGAAGCGTGACAACTACAACGATGTCGGCTCCCCGACAGTGAACTCCAACATTTCCTTCTTGCCCGGTGTTGGCAAATGGAGTGTGGAAACCACGTGCGGCGCCAACGATGCTTCGTATGACATCCCCGTCATCCGTCTGGGAGGTGTATATCTCGACTATGCCGAGACTCTATGCGAACTCGCCGGAGGGCAGGCTATAAGTGTTGGCGAGAACGAACATATCAACCTCTTGCGCAAGCGCGCCCACATGCCGGTGAAGCAGAGCTGGACACTCGACGAGATACGCAACGAACGCGCCTGCGAGCTCTATTTTGAGGGCTACCGTGTAGATGACGTGCGCCGATGGGCTAAAGGCGAAGATCTTTTCGGAGATGATCTTGAAGGCCTCTACATCGGTAAGAATGCAGCCGAACGCAAAGATATCTTCGTGGCTTCTCCGTGCTACACCGTGCAGGTGAAGAGCCTTACGTGGGACATCCTCAACTCCTACAAATGGATGAGACTCGAAAGCGGCGACAACTGGCTCTATGTGTTCTGCGACCCCAACAATAAGCCTACCTATGACCAGGCATCGAAAAGGAGAGGCCCTGACGGCAAGACATTATTTGTTGGTGCCGACCCGACCAAGACCCTTAACGACGGTGCTCCGGTCAGCGACGATGGCCATTACCTCATCGAGCCCAAGGAAAGCCGTAAGTTTGAAATCCGCACTTACATGATGCCGCTCCCTCTCGACCAGATGATTCTCAACCCGAATCTCGTACAGAATCCTTTCTGGAACTAAAAAATAAAAAATTTTTCATTGTAGGATAGAGTAATCTTTCCTTCTGATACGAATAAAAGGATAAAAGAGGCGGGCATAGGGGTCCCGAAGCCCGCCTCTTCCATACTTAAAGTGAATTACCCATAATCTTAAAATGTAATTTAACCAGTTAATTATGAACAAATTTACTTTCGCCGCCATTGCGGCAATCGCTTTCGCCGGCACAGCAGGTGCACAGGTGCGTTGGAATCCCGAAAATTCTTGGGCCACAGACAACGGCAAGACAATCCTTCCCGTGAGTGAAGACGGCAAGTGCGCCATCAATAAACTCGGCAAGCTTGACAACGGCAACTGGCGTGCCGATATCCGCTATGCAGCCACCGCCAACCTCAAAGAGACAGAACCGTTCCTGGTAGTGCAGATTACGACCGACGGCTGCGCTTGGAATCTCGGTGATTTCAAATTCGAGTATATGCTCCAGCGCAAACTTTCGGAAGGTTTGAACGAAGACGGCTCTGTGAAATGGGGTGGCAACACCGATTCGTTCCATGAGTCATACCCCTCCTTCCGTGGCGACAAATACAAAGTGGTTGACGAATATAAAGCAGAACTGTTCCAACTCCTCGGTTCGCGCGTCAACGACGGCACGAACGACGTCTATAATGAAGATGTGATTGTAATCGACCTCAATCAGGTGAAGGCTACAGACGACGACAAGACCCCTGGACTTCTCTTCAGCGCAGGCGATGTCTTTATGCCTAACTTAAACGCATTCGAGACAATCGTGGAGCCTGATGCCTCCGGCTTGGGTGGTGTGCAGCAGCGTTCTTGGATGGGTTTTGTCTGCATCGCAAAACCTGCAACGGTTACTGTAGATCAGCCCACGTTCACCATCCACTACACCGGAACTGTTGAGGACGTGAACGATGCCCTTACTGTCTGCGAGGACTATGCCAACGGCGAAGGTGGCCAGGAAGTGCGTGACGGTGATGAAGAATCTTCAGTAGCAGGTATCGCTGCCGAGGAGAATGTGAAAATCTATCTGAAAAACGGCCGCGCTGCAGTGGCTCCCGGAGCCGATTCAATCGAGGCATACAGCGTTGACGGCAAGCTCGTGGGTAAAGGCGTTGACAGCGTAGAACTCGTCAATGGCATTTATGTTATAAAGGCTGAGAAGAACGGCGCCGTTTCTACAGTGAAGGCTATCGTTCGTTAAACCGTCGCTTTTATAGACATTTCATAGATATTTGTGAAATTCAATCTTGTCTGATCAAACGTGCCGGAGGCACGTTCCTGCATTCAAGATTTACACAAATCCGTTATGATTCAATGACAACGGGAGGCATCTGTCGAAAGATTTGCTTTCCGTTGTCTTTTCGTTTGAGTAATTGTAGCCCTTTGAACGAATATTATTAAAAAAGAATCAACATGACACACAAGACTTCGATTATTTTGCCCTTGCTCATGTTGCTCGTGGCTTTCACTGCGGGCGCGGAGCGTAAGTTCGTGCATCCCGGCTTGTCTTACACGCAGGGACAGCTCGACCGTATGAAAGCTATGGTGGAGGCTAAGGTTGAGCCCTATTACACCACATTCCAGAATCTGAAAAATTCGGAGCATGCCTCGCTTTCGAGAAAGGTGACCGACCGAGGCACACAGATAAAGGAAGGCCAGTTTAACGGCACTGTGGGAATCGATGGACGCTGCGCCCACGACCTCGCATTGCTTTGGAAACTCACGGGCGACCGCCGCTATGCCGACAAGGCCGTGGAATATCTTAACGCCAACAACCATTACACCAACACGTCGGCGCGTGGCACCGGTCCGCTTGACAATGGTAAAATTAACCTTCTCATCGAGGCTGCCGAACTGATGCGCGACTACGACGGCTGGGACCCCGTAGAACAACAGAAATTCAAAGACATGCTCACATATCCGTATTATTCCAACACGGAGGATGTATGTGCCAAATACGTAAACTGGACCGATGATTCGGCCAACGGGATAACGTTCTATTGGAACATATTCAACGGCGATGCCGGACGCCATGGCAACCAGGGTATGTTCGGTATGCTCGCCATGCTTTCGATGGGTGTTTATCTCGACAACGAGATAATGTATGACCGTGCCCTTCGCTACGTGTCGGGACTTCCCCACAGGGCCGACGACCTCCCTTATACGGCGGGTCCTCCGGTGACGAGCGCGAACCCGACATCGACCAGCGAATACATGAAGACCTACAACCTGAATGGGCGCAAGAGCGATATGGAGGATTACGGCTATGATGAACTGCTGCAGTATTATTTCTATCCCAACGGACAATGCCAGGAGTCATCGCGCGACCAAGGACATGTTATGGCTGGTGTGCATAAGTATATAGAGTTTGCCGAAATCGCCTGGAACCAGGGCGACAAGTTTTATTCCCTGCTCGACAACCGCTTGCTGAAGGGAATAGAGTTCAATCTTCGCTATAACCTTTCGTTTTTCAAGCAATATCCCGACCAACCGGAACCCTGGGAACCTTCGGGCTATACCACCGAATGGGACGAAGTTACTCTTGACAACGGCATGTATCTCCAGACACGCACACGCAGCGGACGTTGGGAGTCGATTAAGCCGAGTCCCGACGGGCGTGGCGGTGTAAGCAACGTGGGGTCGAGGGAATCGGCATACGCACATTATACGGTGCGGGTCGGCGAGAGCGACGAAAACACTGTTTGGCTACGACGCGCACATGACTACGTGATTGAGGAATATGGCTACGAAACCTCAGGAACCGCTCCGAGCTGGTTTTATGAATGGAACGGTTGGGGAACCCTTACCAAGACTCTTGGTACATGGATGGCCGGTGACCCGGTGCGGTTCGTCAACGGAGAAAGAGTGTCGGGCATGCATGTAATGCCCGGTGTTATAGCCGCTCCCGATTATGATTACTACAATATAAGCGAAGATGGCGAAGGACACACCTACCATAAGGTTAATCCCGCACAGGCTTCGGATTATCGTCCTGACGGAGGAGTCTCCCTTGTGGCTGACAATGGGAAATGGGTGGTTGCCGACATGCTCGACGGCGAATGGATGAACTATACTTTGTCTTGCCCTGTTGCCGACAATTATGACGTGTATGTAACCTATCGCTCGTCGGTTGCGGCTTCCCTCGGTGCAGCAGTTTCCGGTTCTGAAGCTATATATTCCGAACTTCCGGCCTCGGAGGATTACACCGAATGTAAGATTGGGGGGCTTTCGTTCCCGGCAGGTGCGTCGGTGCTTCGTTTGTCGGCAAAAGGTAATGCCGAAGGATTGCGTATCGCGCAAATTCGCGTGGAATATAATTCCATGAACGAGGCGAAGGTGGATTTTAATGGTACACTCGATGCGAAAGCCAGGAATTTCCGCATGGACTGGGAATTTTCGGGAATGCTGGTGTCGGATGTCGAGGTTGTAAGGAACGTAACCGGCGATGAATCGACCACAGAGACTATATCTTCCGACAATACATTCGGATACTATGTGGATGATGCCGTGGCTGATACGGTGCCGGGCTATACATACAGGCTGAGATATACCACGGGAGGGGAAACGCGCCTGAGCGAGCCTGTTTCGTTTGAATGGGGCGCACTTTCCGACTGGTTCCGCAGCGCGGAAGAATCCCAGTGGTCCATACCCGGAGCAAACGGTACAGGCACCTACACCGGAGAATGTTTTGACCTCATCTGCACTTCGAAGGGGGCGGCACGTCTTGGCAGAGGATGGTCATTTCCATTTCATGCCGGCAATTTCCCGATTCTTGCATTCCGCATGGCGCGTGCGGAGGGGATGACTATGGCTCTATACTCCGGAAGTAACTCCTGGAACAACGGTTATGATACATTCGACGGCAAAATCGGCGACGACGTATATTATTATGACTTCACGAAAGGGTCTTTCCAGAACAGCAAGGGAGTAGCCAAACTCACCGTTGCGGAAGATAGGGTGACTCCGTTGCCCCTTCAGTTGCGTTTCGCCGGCCCGGCGGAATCGCAGGCCGGGATTTACTGGGTTGCCACGTTCCGTTCGGTTGATGACCTTAAAGCGGCATTGGATGACAATGACTCGCCGTTCTCCGGTGTAGATGGTATTACTCCCGATGAGGGAGAGTCGGATTCCGACGCCCCAATCTTCAACCTCATGGGTATTTATTGCGGCAACGACATGAGTAGGCTTCCGAAAGGGGTGTATATCCGTGGAGGGAAGAAAATTTTCGTGCGATGATATAGGTAAAATATAAATTATTTGTGCAATTATTAATGTATGGACATGCCTTTGGCATGTTTGATTGCATAGAATAGAAATGCACAAATATTTACTTCGTTGGCTATAAATAGATGCAGGTATAGAATTTTAAGGTAAGAGGATTAGTTTCATAGATTGGGTTGTCGTGAGGCAGCCCTTTTTTATTGATTTATTATGCATGGAACGAAGGGAAGCGGGTAATTAAGGAAAATAAAAAACGGGATGACTGAGTATTAGGAGGGGTTAATTCGTATATATAAGAAAAAACAAGATGATGAGTATATCCAGAATATTGCTTTATGCAGCCGCGACTGCTATGGCCGTCCCGGTTTCCGCCAAATTGGTGACGTATCCGGCACCGGATGGCGCAAAACTCAACGATGCCTTCAAGGTGGAGGTGCGCCAGGATGCTGGCGCATGGCAGCCGGTTGACGTGTATTCGGTCAAGGTTGATAACACGATGAAAGGGAAACACGTCGTGACGTTAACTTCGATGGCTTATTTCGATTTCGACGGCACTGTCGATGTGCGCGTCATAAGTGAAAAGCAAAAGGTGGAAGAATCAAAGGTGCGCCCTGTGAGTTACGGTATCGTTCCGCAAGTGAAAGGCGACACGTTGACATTTTCTCTCTACCGTCCGAGGCTTTTGAGTGTAGAAGTGAACGGCGACATTTTCAACAACCTCCAGCTTTTCGCCAACCCTATCGACGCGAACGCCCCTGCCAATCCCAAGAAATGGAAAAAACAGAAAAACAATATCTATTTCGGACCCGGCTACCATAAACTCGACACGGTGATGGTGGTGGGAAGCGGAAAGACCGTATATGTTGCCGGAGGTGCGCGGGTGGATGGCAGCATCCATGTGAAAGGCGACAATGTAAAGGTGTTGGGCAGAGGTATGCTTTATCCCGAAGGAAAAGGTGCGGGCATAGAAATCATCGGCTCCAACGATGTGGAAATCGACGGAATATTCACCACGCAGTGTCCCGTAGGGCAGAGCAACCGTGTGAAGATTAGCAACGTGAAGGTTATGAGCAGCTACGGCTGGGGCGACGGTTTCAACGTCTTTGCGAGCAATGACGTGCATTACGACGGTGTGTTCGCCCGCACAAGCGACGACTGCACTACAGTCTATGCCACCCGTAAAGGTTATAAGGGTGGATGCCGCGACATTACGATGGAAAATTCCGTTTTGTGGGCCGATGTCGCCCATCCTTTCATGATCGGGCTTCATGGCAGCGCAAAGGAGATTGGTGTGAATGCTCCCGCCGACACCATACAGAATGTGCTTTACCGCAACATTGACGTGTTGGATATGAAAGAGCTTCAAATCGATTACCAAGGGGTGTTCGCCATACTTGCCGGCGACAACAACTTTGTACGTGACATTACTTTCGACGATATCCGTGTAGAGAATTTCCGCCAGGGAAAGCTTTTCGACATACGCATACCTTTCAATAAGAAATATTGTGCCGCCCCCGGAAGCGTGATAGAGAATATCAATTTCAAAGACATAACATATAACGGAGACCGCTCCGAACTTTCGCTTATCATCGGTTACGACGAGAGCCGCAAGGTGAAGGGAGTGCATTTCACCAACCTCAAAATCAACGGCGAACTGATATATGACAATATGCCCGGAAAGCCCGGATGGTATAAGACGGGCGACATGGCGCGCATATTCATAGGCGAGCATGTGGAGAATGTGACTTTTGATGTTAGTCATTAGTCGTGTCGTTAGTTAATGGATGTTGTGTGTGGAATTCTTTGAATTTCAAATATAATAATAAGACAAAATAATGAAAAAAGTATATATTCCTGTTTTCCTTTCTTTGGCGTTTGCCGCTTCGGCTTTCGCCGATATCAAGCATCCTTCAATGCTATTCATTCCTGAGCGTGTTGAGAACGCAAAGAAGATGATGAAGACCGACCCTGCGCGTCAAAAAGGATGGAAAGAAATCCGGAAGAGGGCTGACGAACTGCTCTCGAAAAATGATTTCCATAACATGGAATACCTTTCGCTGGCGTATATGATGACGGGCGAAAGAAAATATTCCGACAAAATCATCGACCTGCTCAAGAAGGCTTCGAAGACCAAATCGTGGGGCAACGGAGAGATGATGGCGCGCAAACCGGCGTGGAGAAGCGAACTGCAGATGGCTTGGAAAGCCATGCAGTGCGCCAACGGATATGACGTGGTCTATAACCTCCTGACACCAGCTGAGCGTAAAGAGATAGCCGACGGTCTTTATAACCTCGCAGTCGAGCCCCTTCTCGGTGACTGGATTGCGGAGCCCACACGCATACATTCGCTCAATTCAATGGGACATAACTGGTGGACCGCTTGCGTTAACGGTGGCGCCCAACTCGCCTTGGCCATCGGCAACGAGCGTCCCGATGCCGCAGCTCTCGCGGATAAGGCCGTGGAGTCGCTTCCGGAATGGTTTGATTTTGCCGGCGACGTCATCCAGCACAAACCAAAGACTTTCGACCGCGACGGAGGAATGTATGAGAGCATCAACTATGCCAGTTTCGGCACCACCTCGGCTCTCGCCTTACGTCTGGCATGGCTAAACTCCCATCCCGGTGAAAAGCTTGAGGATATACCCCAGATGTATCAACTCGCTTCGTTTTTCAGTAATGTGGCATATCCTCGCACCGGAGAACTTTACAGCATCAATTTCGGCGACAGCCATAAGAACGTTACGGGCGAAAGCTCTATGATTCTTGCATACGCCATGGGTGCCGAATCCCCGGAGACTTTATGGTATATCAACCAAATCGATCCGGAGCAATTCCGCGAGGGGTACCCGCTGCGTTTCCCGATGGGCTTCGTATATTCGCCCGACACTTCCAACGCCCCGGCCACCCCCGCTCTTCCCACATCGCATATCTGGAACGATTTCGGATGGGCTACGATGCGCGATTCGTGGGACAAAGACGCCACTATGCTTGCAGTGAAGAGCGGCATGACGTGGAACCATTCGCATGCCGACGCCAATTCGCTCATACTTTTCCACAACGGAGCCGATATAATCAAGGATGCCGGCAACAGTTCATACGGCACACCTGAATACCGAAAATATTTCTTCCAGAGCGATGCCCATAATGTCGTGAAATTCAACGGACAGGGGCAACCGGCCTATCAGCAGTATCATGGCACGATGCTTCCGGGTTCCGTGTCGGGATTGCTCGACGGAGGCACCGTAAAATATGTGATGGCAGACGGCACCGGACCCATGTCGCGTTGGCTCGACCGCAATTTCCGCCATTACCTATGGATTGACGATGTGATTTATGTAATCGACGACCTTCACAGCCATGAGCCCGGCCTGTATGAATGGATATGGCATCCCGGAGGAGAGGCCGTGAAGCGTGGCTATGACCTTGAGATAACAAACGGCAACGCATCTGCCATAATCAGGCCGATATTCCCCCGTCCGTTGGCCTATAGCAATTTCGTGCATGATTATCCCGAAGACCTATATTGGGAAACCCATGAAGGCCCGACGGAAAATCTTAAAGGTAAGGAGACTTACTGGAGTTTCCATCTTCCCGGAGTGAGGGATAACGTGAAAGGGGTGACCGCCATAATCCTCAAGGATGACCCCAAGCAGAAGAAAGAAGATCTTCCGCAAATCGAGCGTCGCGAGGGAACCGACTGGATCGGCCTGCGCGTGCATGACAACGATGAGGTGACCGACATATACATCAACCAGCTTGCCGACGGAAGGCTCATGCACCTGAATTCTTGGATTGACGCCGACGGCTGGACCACCGACGCATATATGTTTGCAGTGACTTATCCCGAAGACGGTAGGCCGGAGAAGCCGTCGCGCATATTCCTCTCAAACGGCAGTTCGCTGAAGCGTGGCAACGACATCTATTCGTCGTCGCTTGCCAAACTCAGTTATATCTTCGACGGCAAGAACCTCGAAGTGACCGGACAGCCGCGTATCGTTCTCAGTCTGAAGTCTGATGCCAATTCTATTTCAGTCAACGGCAAACCTTACGATGCAACGAAGGCCGACGGCAGATTCACAATCAAGATTCGCAATGGGAAATAAAGTTAAAATATTGACGGCACTGATTATCGGGGGGGCCTTGTCCGGAACAGCTCAGTCGGTTTGTCCCGGACAATCGGCAGGTAAATTCAAGGTTGAAAACGTATCGCCGGTAAAAGCTGAAAGTTTCAATCTGAGCAAAGTTCGATTGTTGCCGGGGCGCGTACATGACAACCTTCGCCGTGATTCCGCATGGATGGCTTCGATTTCGGTCAACAGACTCCTGCACAGTTTCCGCAACAACGCCGGCGTTTATGCCGGCGGGGAAGGGGGCTATGAAAGTGTAAAGAAACTCGGCGGTTGGGAATCGCTTGACTGTGACCTGCGCGGTCATACCACCGGACATCTCCTTTCGGCTTACGGACTTATGTATGCCGCAACGGGTGAAGATTTGTTCAAGCAGAAAGGCGACAGCCTCGTGGCGGGGCTTAAAGAGGTGCAGGATGCACTCGGCGACGGCTACCTGAGCGCATATCCCGAAGAACTTATCAATCGCAACCTGAAAGGTAAAAGCGTCTGGGCTCCATGGTACACCTTACATAAGATTATGTCAGGGCTTATCGACCAGTATCTTTACACAGGCAACCAGGAAGCCCTCGACGTAGCCACCCGTATGGGTGAATGGGCATGGCGTAAGCTCTCGCCCCAAAGCGAAGAGACTCGCCGCCTGATGTTGAGAAACGAGTTCGGAGGTATTAACGAAGCTTTCTTCAACCTTTATTCCGTCACCGGCAACCCACATTTCAAGGAGATGGCGGAGTATTTCTACCACAACGATGTGCTCGACCCTTTAAAGGAAGGGAACTATGATTTCGGCACAAAGCATACCAACACTTTCATACCGAAGGTGATTGGCGAAGCACGAAATTATGAAATTACCGGTAACGGAGAATCTGCCGCCATGGCAAGACGTTTCTGGAACGAGATGACCACGCGCCATTCTTTCGCCACGGGTTCGCTCAGCCAGAAAGAGCATTATTTCGACCCCGATAAAATGTCGCAGTTCATCAACGGATACACGGGCGAAACATGTTGCACGTATAATATGCTCAAACTGTCGCGCCATATCTTTTGCTGGGATACAGACCCTGCCGTGGCGGACTATTATGAGCGCGCGCTTTATAACCACATCCTGGCGCAGCAAGACCCGGAATCTGGAATGGTATGCTATTTCCTCCCCTTGCTTACCGGCTCTTTCAAGGTGTATAGCACTCCGGAGCAATCTTTCTGGTGTTGTGTGGGAAGCGGCTTCGAAAGCCATTCCAAGTATGCCGAAAGCATCTATTACCATAAGGGAAATGAGTTGTTTGTAAACCTTTTCATCCCTTCAGAACTGAACTGGGCTGAAAACGGGCTTCGGTTAAAGCAGGAAACCTCTTTCCCGGAGTCGGAAAAAGTTGTTCTGACCGTTACGGAAGCTTCGGGTAAGAATCTGCGTTTCAATCTGCGCTATCCTTCTTGGAGCGGTAAACCGGAGGTGAAAGTCAACGGTAAGCGCGTTGCAGTCAAGTCCGGACCATCGTCATACATCCCCATTGATCGTAAATGGCGCAAAGGAGACAAGGTTGAGATTACTTATCCGATGAGCCTTCATGTGGAGACAACCCCCGACAATCCCAACCGAGGTGCGCTCCTTTATGGGCCGATAGTGCTTGCCGGAAATTTAGGCACGGAACAGATGGAAGCCCCGGCTCCGTTCTCCGACCCCACGGTCAGGAACGACTATTATACCTACAACTATCATATCCCCTCCAATCTTCCCGACAAGTTGAGTGTGGATTCCAAGAGCGGAGACGTGAAAGTTAAGAAGGGCGATTCGCCATTGCATTTTATTACGGAAGACGGCGTCGAGGTGCGGCCTCTTTACGACACCAACCGTTGCCGCTACGTAGTTTATTGGAATTTAGAAGAGGAATAACGTCATGAAAAAGTATTTCCATAGTATAGCCCTTTTGATTTTGGGATGCATTGGCCCTTGTGTCATGGCGCAGGTGTCGTTCGATTATGCTACGGGCGACGAAGGCAACCGTGCGTATCTTCGCCTCCCGCAGGGCATGGATTCGGTGAAAGCCGTGTTGTATTGCCATCAGAACATGACGGAAGAGGTTTTATTCAGAAGCGAAAGGTTTTGCCATGCTATGGACAGTCTGGGGGTGGCGATGGCTTTCGTTCAAAGGGGCTCGCAAAACTGGGACACGTCGAAGGGATGCCAAGAGCGTTTTGACAGCATTATAGACGATTTTGCAAAAGGAAGCCGTCATCCGGAGATAGCGAAGGCGCGCATCATTCCGTTCGGACACTCGGCGCAAGCTACCTTCCCTTGGAACTTTGCGGCGTGGAATCCGGAAAAGACGTTGTGCATCATATCCTATCATGGCGATGCCCCGCGCACGAACCTTTGTGGCTACGGACGTGAAAACATTGAATGGGGACGTACCCGGAATATCGACAGCATACCGGGATTGATGATTGAAGGGGAGTATGAATGGTGGGAGTCGAGGGTCCGCCCTGCACTCGCTTTCCGCATGATGTATCCCGAGAGCCGGATTTCGTTTTTGTGCGACGCCGGAAAAGGGCATTTCGACCTTTGCGAGGAAACACAGGATTATATCGCGAGATTCATTGCGAAATCTTTGGATAATCCCCGCCCCGCCGGCGGCGAATACTATTCGCGCTGGTTTGAAGACGGCACGGAAAGCCAGGACCCGCATGACCAGTTTTGGTATCACGACGCAGAGATGGTAGCGCTCACCAAAGCGCGCTACGAAGGCACCCGCGGCAAGAAAATGCAATACCTTTCTGCCATTATCGACGGCGAAATGATTCCGTATGATTCTACCAAGCATGTCAAGATGAACGTGAAGGTGGATAAGCCGGAGTTTACGCTTACCCCCGTGTTTGTCAACGAGTCCCGCGATGGCCGTAGCGGTTCGCATGCCAACGTCAAGCCGCGTGTCACCCTACTTTCGGGACCTGCAATCCAGACAGGAGAAAACACATTCCGGTTCGATCCCGCCTATTTCGGCAAAGACCCCAAACGTCAATGGACCGGCATTTCGCTTTGCATCGAAGCCGACGGCGACGATGAATATAAGTCGGCTGTGCAGGAATTGACAGTGAAAATGACGAATTTACCTAATTAAACGATAATAACCGACAACATGAAAAATAAAATATTGACAATTGCCGCCCTGCTCCCCCTTTGGGGAACAGCCGCCAATAACGGAGTGCTCGTTCTGAAGTCGCCCGACGGCAGGAATCGTATCACTTTCTGCAAGCCGGGTAAAGAACTGACATATTCCGTGGAACGTGACGGCAATCCCCTTATTCTCCCTTCGAGGGGAGGTGTTGACCTCGATAACCGGACTTGGGAAATGGCACTCGGCAAGCGCGACCTGCAGCAGCCGGAATGCTGGATGGACCTCCTGACCGTGGATAGCGTCAGCTATGCCCCCGGGGTAGATGAGGTGTGGCATCCGCTTTACGGGGAGCGTTCGACGGTGAAAGACAAGTATAATTCCGCCACGCTCCACATGTCGCGCAAAGACAAGAGCGACTATCGTCTCGATGTGGAGGTGCGTGCCTACGACGAAGGGTTAGCTTTCCGTTATTTCTTTCCGGAGCATCCCGCCGCCATCTTCCACAAGGTTGTGGCCGACCTCACGGATTATACTTTCCCCGAAGGCACCAAGGCCTGGAGCGAACAATGGGCGCAGTCCCGTTTCGATGTAGGCTCTATTGACAGCATAACACGTCCCGTGGAGCGAGCCTTGACCCTTGTTGACCCTCGCGGAAACTGGACGGGATTGCTTGATGCCGATGTCGATGACTGGTGTCTGACCAAGCTTGTGGCTCGCGAAGGCAAGCATAACACGCTTTCCTCAGTAATGTACTCTCCGGTGGATATTGTAACTTATTATGCCACCCCATGGAAGATAATCATGACAGCCGATTCTCCCGGTCAACTTTTGGAAAACAACGACATAGTGCTGAACCTTAATCCTCCTTGCGAGATTGAAAATGCCGGCGAATGGGTGAGGCCGGGCAGAATTATGCGTTGCACGAAAATCGACACGGAAGCCGGCCTGCGCAACATAGACTTCTGCGCCGAGCACAAAATCCCTTATATGCTTTTCGACTGGCTATGGTATCTGCCCTGCACGAGCCATGACGGCGACGCCACGAAAGTGGTGGATAACCTTGACATGAAGCGCGTGGTGGATTACGGCAAGGAGAAAGGCGTGGGAATCTGGCTATACGTCAACCAACATGCCCTCATGAAGCAGATGGACGAACTTTTTCCGCTGCTTAAGGAGTGGGGCATCGTGGGTGTGAAATCGGGATTCGTGCAATATGCCTCCCACCGTTGGGCCACGTGGCTCCACGATATGGTGCGCAAGGCAGCCGACAATCAGTTGCTTATGAACATCCACGACGAGTTCCGTCCTTCCGGCTTCTCCCGTACATATCCCAACCTGCTGACGCAAGAAGGAATCTGCGGCAACGAGGAATGGCCTGACGCGACGCACAACGTCACGTTGCCGTTTACCCGTATGCTCAACGGAGCCGCCGATTACACGATATGCTATTTTGACAAGCGACTGAAAAATACGCACGCACATCAGTTGGCTGCCTCCATAGTATTTTTCAGCCCGCTCCAGACTATCCTTTGGTATGACACTCCCGACCGCTATCACGGAGAGCCGGAAATCGAGTGGTTCGAGAATCTTGAAACCACTTTCGACGATACGAAGGTGCTCGAAGGGTATCCGGGCGAGAACATCACCATAGCCAGGAACAAAGGCGACAAATGGTGGGTCGGGGCGATGACCAACAATGATGCGCGCACCTCGAAAATCGACTTCGGATTCCTTCCCGAAGGTAAGAAATACACGGCACACATCTATGCCGACGACCCCAAGGCGAAGACCGCAACAAAAGTGGGTTGCTCTACCAAGACTGTCAGCTCGAAAGATGTGATGTCGTTCAAGCTTCAACCTAAAGGGGGAGTGGCAATATACCTTACACCTAAAAATTGATGAAATGAAAAAGACAATCCTTAAAGCCGGAGTCATCCTTATGCTTGCTTCACCTGTGGCGACAGCCGACGCTTACGTGTCGGAGGCATGGGTGGCTGACAAAGGTAACGGATGGTATATCAATCCGATTATCAATGCTGACTACAGCGATCCGGATGTAGTGGCTGTGGGCGATGATTTCTATATGACGGCATCAAGTTTTTCGCAGTCGCCGGGTCTGCCGATACTCCATTCCAAGGACCTGGTGAACTGGGAAATAGTCAACAACGCCCTTCCTACGCTCGAACCGGCGGATTTCTATTCAGTGCCGCGACATGGCAAGGGGGTGTGGGCGCCATCCATACGTTATCACAACGGTGAATACTATATATATTACGGCGACCCCGATTTCGGAATCTATATGGTGAAAACCAGGGACCCGAAAGGGAAATGGGAAAAACCGGTGCATGTGAAGGCGTATAAGGGGATAATCGACACCACCCCGCTTTGGGACGACGACGGCAGAGCTTATATGGTCAACGCCTGGGCGGCGAGCCGCAGCGGAATGAACAGTATAGTCACCGTAACGGAGATGAGCCCTGACGGAACGAGCCTTATCGGCGACCCTGTGATTGTGTTCGACGGAAACGACGGCGTGAACCACACTGTCGAGGGACCAAAATTCTACAAGCGCGACGGCTACTATTACATCCTCGCCCCCGCCGGAGGGGTGGTAAACGGTTGGCAGCTTGCAATGCGTTCGAAAAATCCGTTCGGTCCGTATGAGAGCAAAATCGTTATGGCGCAGGGAAACACCGATATCAACGGTCCGCACCAAGGTGGCCTTGTTGATACTCCCGATGGTAAATCATGGTTTATCAATTTCCAGGACAAAGGGTTTCTGGGGCGTGTGATCCATCTCAATCCGGTGACATGGGTTGACGGTTGGCCCGTGATGGGGAACGACAAGGACGGTGACGGCTGTGGCGAACCTGTAAAAGGGGGAATCAAGCCGGTGAAATCCAATCTGGTAGTGACCCCACAGGAATCTGACGATTTCAATTCACCGATGCTTGCCCCTCAATGGAGCTGGAGCGCAAACTATCAGCTTCTGTTCGGATTCCCTTCGAGCGACGGATTCATGAGGGTCTATGGACATTTCCTCAGTCCGGAATTTGTGAATTTCTGGGAGGTTCCCAACCTTCTTACACAAAAATTCCCTTCCGATTCTTTCACGGCAACCGCCAAAGTGAAAATATCGGCAAGAAACGACGGGCAACAGTCAGGGCTTATCGTTATGGGATGGGATTACGCGCGTCTTGCTGTGGAGAAAAACGGCGATAAATTCGAGCTGAAACTTATTACCTGCAAGGATGCCGAGAAAGGGGGAAAAGAGACCGTCTTACCGGTTGCAACTGTTGAAGCGCATACTTATGGTGCCGGTCTCCATCCGAACTATGACTGCACCCTGTGGCTGAGAGTGAAAGTGGATAAGGGAATCTGTAGTTTCTCTTACAGCACGGATGGAAAACACTTCGACAAAATCAAGGAGACTTTCAAAGCCCGCGAAGGGAAATGGGTGGGCGCGAAGGTAGGATTCTTCAGTGTGCAGCCTGCGGATTGTCCCGACAGAGGATGGATAGACGTTGATGATTTTATCATTAGTCGTTGAGGAATGCATAATGCATAATTCATAATGCATAATCAATTAACTGAAAAGGTAAACTTTATAATAATGAAAATAAAACATATTGCAACAGGTGTTTTGAGCGTGTTGGCGGGTGTGGGACTTTACGCATGTGTCAGTGCTTCCGCCGAGGAAACGCTTGACGTGCAGAAAGAAATTGCTTGCTGCCATGACAAGGTGACGCTTGCATTGACTCGCCTTGGCGTCGGGACTGACTCCATCGACTATTCTATGATGCCCCGCAACATCGAGGGCGATGCAAAAAACTGGCATTGCCGCAAATCGTGTGCCGAAGAGTGGTGCAGCGGGTTCTGGCCCGGAATTTTGTGGATGGACTATGCGTCGTCGAAAGATCCCGAAGTGAGAAAACAGGCGGAACGTTATACCGCTGAGGTCGGGCCTATCCTTGACCGTCCCGTTTTCGACCATGACCTCGGATTCCTTTTCTTTTGCAGCTATGGCAAAGGGTATGAGCAGACGGGATATGACGAATACAAGAAGACCATTATAGCCGCCGCCGATTCTCTCGCCACACTGTTTAATCCTAAGGTCGGGACTTTGATGGCTTGGCCACGGAATGTGGAGATGTTCGGAGGACACAACTCCATAATGGACACTATGATGAATCTCGAAATGCTTTTCTGGGCTGCGAGAAACGGAGGTGACAAACGTCTTTACGACATAGCCGTGAGCCATGCCGACACCACCATGAAGTATCATTTCCGTCCGGACGGCACATGTTACCATGTGGCTGTGTATAATCCGGAATCGGGGGAATTTATCAAAGGGTGTACCCATCAGGGTTATGCCGACAACAGCACATGGGCGCGTGGACAGTCGTGGGCTGTATATGGCTACACAGTGGTGTATCGTGAAACGAAAGACCCCAAATATCTTGAATTTGCCCAAAAAGTGACCGACGCCTATCTTTCGCGTCTGCCCGAAGATTACGTACCTTACTGGGATTTCGATGACCCCACGATACCCGATGCGCCACGCGACGCTTCCGCCGCATGCGTGGTGGCTTCGGCCCTGCTTGAACTCAGCAATTATGTTGACGAGAACCTCGGGAAACGCTACGTTGATAATGCCAGGAAGATGCTCGCGTCGCTTTCATCGCCGGCATACAAGACTGCCGACGACCATTCCGCATTTCTGCTCCACTCCACCGGCCATCATCCTGCCGGTTCGGAAATCGACGCTTCGATAATCTATGCCGATTATTATTATCTTGAAGCATTGCAGAGACTGGCAGAACTTGATAAAAAAGGTTCGGAGCTTAGGGCTTCGATGTGAAAATGTTGGTTATACCTATCGCCTTGTATTTTCTCTTGTAAAGCCGGAAAATATAGTCTTTCATGATTTGGAGGAAGCCCCCATGGCTTTCAACTTCTCGGGAGAAAGGGGCGTATGGTTGCCGCCGAAGTGGATCATATTCATTTCGGCGGCTTTCAATATATGGGCGCTTTTAAGATTTGGTTCCGTTATTTTTTTCATGACAGGGAAGATTTTTAAAGATTCTTAAAATCATGTTGATGAAGAGTACGGCAAAAACATAGACGGCTATGAGGATGAAGAAGTCGAGGCGAAGCGGAAAGGCTTCCTTTATCCATCCTCCGCCGAGATAGCAGAAGAATAGCAGCCATAGCGTCGATTGCACTCCTACGCAGAGCGTACACCAGTGTTTTGCCCTGAATTTCTGATACCAGATGCTCCAGACGGTGTAGGGGAGGCAACAGATATTGCACAGTGCGAGCGGTCCCCACAGATGTGGAAAGAGAATGAGGGTTACGAGCGAGACGCTGAAATAACCGAACCCAACCTCGCTCCATGAAAACACGCCGAATAGTTTGGATACTTTCAACGAAATCACGGTGTCGCATCCCCCTTGTTCCAACACTCCGCAGACGCGGTCGGACGCGGCGGTGTGGATGTTGAGCGATTTCTGGAGAAGCATGTATGAGAAATAAATCCCAACACAGTCGAACACTGTAAGCAGGATTGTGTATACGTGTTGCCAGACCCCCCTTGTGATGAAAAAATAAACAAACACTACGAGTGCCGCCAGTGCAAGAGCGTATTTCGATAGCCGCGATATGGTTCCTGTGAGATGGTGTGAGCAAAAGTCAGGTTCACGCGATGATTCGTCGGGGTAAGCAATAAGCGCTATGCCGTTCCATCCTTTTTGAAAACTGTCGATGTCGATTGTTTCGACCACACCGAGAGAATCGTATTTTACTATCCCGTCTGTTTTGTCGATATCTTTAACTATCACGAAGATTCCGTCTTTTGTCTGTGCGAGGAAAGGCACCGGCATGAGGGAAAGCTCGCTTTTATCGTCAATTTTCAATCCTTCGTTTTTGATTCCATAGTCTTTTAGTAGATGACTGAATCCGAACAGGGAGTTGAAAGTCATGCCTCGGAATCGGGAATCGGAGTAATCCTGCGTATGAGGTATGTCTAATTCGGTAAGAAATCGGGAAAATATGGTTGGTGCAGACATTCTTGATTGAGGTTTCGGTTATGAAATAAAAACAAGAATGTATGGTTTGGAGTTTAGTCGTCGTTAGTGGTTAGTCATTAGTTTAAGGTTAAGGTTTAGATAATAGAGCTTTCGTTTGAACCAAAGCATAAACTATTATCTAAACCTTGAACCCTAAGAGGGTATAGCGAAACCAATATAAATGTAGGGATATGCCTCCGGCATGTTTGATTAACAATCTGATTTGCAGATGCTACATGCCAAAGGCATGTCCCTACATTATTAATGGTTGCTCAACGCCTATCAAATCTTTATTCCGAGCTGATCGACGATTACTTTGTCGATTATCGGCGAAATGTTGGCGTCTTTTCCTTTTGAGGTTGCGCCTACGGCATAAAGAGTGACGGAAGCGAACTTGCTGCTCCAGTTGAAGAGGTCGCCGAGACCCATCTCCTCGATCATGTAACGTTTCAAGTCTTCCTGCGAATCGAGGTTAATGTCGCCGGGAATATATCCGAGGTCTTTCTTGGGGAGCACGAGATTGAGGTGGATTCTTTTGGGATTGTTGCCGTGTTGCTGAATCTGGTTGTCAATGGTGTCCTGGATATCTTTAATCCGGAGTTTTACGGCGGCATCCTTGTCAAAGCGGGTGAGCCACTCCGTATAAGCGTCTGAAGTGTCGCAATCTGAAAGGTCGGTGGTTACGGGGTCGATCATCATCAGTATGGTATCCACGTTGCGGAAATAGCGGGTGGCGTTGCTCGACTGGGCTTTGTTTTCCGGGTCGAAAAGCTCGCCGCCAACGTCGTTGATGAAAAGACGATAAGGCACCGGCATGTGGTTGCGCTTGATGATGAGCTGGGTCGATGCGAGGTCGTTCGTGGCTGTTTTAGCCGGCATATCGTCGTCGGCTATGTAACCCCGCCTGCTTATCGACTTGATTTTGCGAATCATGTCGCGGTCTTTGATAGTGTCGCGTGCATCGGTGAAATCCACCTTGTCTTCGCCGGCGCGAGAGAATATCTCGGCAATCATGCGATAGGTGAGGGTGCTCTTGCCGGATTGGGCGGTGCCTACCATTGCCAGATGTAGTTCGGTGCCTTCGTCCGCCTGGATGCGTTTCCCGCAGTTGGCGCATTCGCGTGGCATTTTGTCGCGGCCGTTAAGAATCATCGTCGGCATCTTTTCGCCTGTGACGGGATGGGTGATATGGAACAGCCCATACATTCCCGGACGGAGCTGGATGTCGTTGGGGATATATTCATAACCGTCCGGACCTTTCGACATATATGTGGCGGGTTCCGAAGGCTGATGGCAATGCGGGCACGGATGTTTGATGCTGTAGCGTTTGGTCATTATTTTCTCGAAGAGTATCAAAGCACCGGCGGCCAGCAGCCATATCACGGCAAGCGCAAGGAACAATACAATAGGCGTTGCCACTGCAATGAGGACCGGTTGCCAGTATTCCACAGCCATATCGACGGTGAAGCCGAAGATGTTGAACTCGTTGAAGAAATGCAGACCGGTGTCGGCACACGCTTCGGCAAAACTTTCAATGGCATCGTCGTAATACCAAATCAGACCTCCGATTATAATTCCGACAATGCATACGAGCGCACCCCCGATTGTGCCTATGATGCAGAGAATACACATGATAATGCCTATCCAGACCAGTGCGTAGCAGAGAATCTTTACTATCCAGAGGAGCACGAATACCACTCCGCCCACAGCTATCAGCGACACTACCGAGGCTGCTATGGCGGCAATAAGGAAAAGTGTGACGTAGATTATAGAGGTGTAGGGCTGCGCGTTGAAAAAGAACGTGCGGCGCATGCCGTTGTTTTTGTAGCCTATAAGTTTTTCCTTGCCCTCTTCAGAGAAATATGCCCCTATGAACCAGATGGCGAATATTATGGAAAGCACGAGCATAATCCATTTCGCCACTTTCTGCGAACTCTCTACTGCATCTTCTATTTTCTTCTGCTCCTCGGTGGGAGGATCGTAGAGGGGATTGTCTTCCGCCACGAAGCGGTTAAGGTTGGTGACGTAGCCTTCTTGCGGGAAGCCTTGTCCCCACTTGTCGGTGATGGTTACCCAGTCGTAGCCTCCGGCTGTGGTGACGCGAATCGAATCGATATACACCACGTCGCCCGGACGGAGCTGATAGATAAGTTTCCCTTTGGTGGAGGGTTTTGTGCGGACGTTGAGTTTTTTCCCGGAGGAAATCACGTAGCGTTGTTTCGCCCTTTCGGGATGTTCCCCGAACTCGGCGGCGCTTATTCCCGGTGAGAAGGAAAAAGTCACCAGGAAAAGCATAATTATATTCAGTAATCGTTTCATAAAAGTAATATTATCTTTTAGAGTGTGAATCAATTTTTTTAGAGTTCCCTTTCTTCATGGGATCCGTCTTTTTGCCGGAATCCGTTGTTTTGTCGGGATTCTCATTTTTGTCGGAATCATCCTCTTTGCCTGCCTGTTTTTTTCCGAACATATTCTTGAACATGCCCGACACTTTCTGCATAAGCGAGGGTTGCCTGCTCTTGAGGATTTTCTCGTAACTCTTCGGGAAAGCTTTTTCAAGGAACTTCAACGCTTCTTCATCGCTTTTGCCCGTTTCGTTTACAAGGTAGTCAAGTTGCTCTTGCGGCTTATTGTCTTCATAACGGAGTATCCCGTAGTAATAATGGTCACGTATGCGTGAAGTTTTGGCAAACTCCGTAAGTTTGTCGTGGGTCATTATCCCGTTTTTAAGAATGAATCCGCAAAGGTCGTAGAAACTCTTCAGGTTTCTTTCGGAGTAAGCCAGCATTGCGGGTGCGAGTTTTGCAAGGTATTCCCGGTCGCCGAGTTCCTTGCTTACTTCCCAAAGTCCTGCGATTCGGGCTTCCCCGTGTATATCGGCATGGGTAGCCACTTTATAGAGGAATTCAAATTGCTCACGATTGTTGGGGGGATAGTTCGTTGCCATAATCCTTTTACAGATATCGGCGGCTTCACTACGCCCCATCTCCTTGCGTTTGAGCGATTCTTTGATGGCTGTGTAGAGCCTTGTGAAGACATTGCTTCCCACAGTGTTAGTGGCCCATGTGGTAGCCCTGTCATTTTTAAGGAAAAGAATGAGATAGCTGGAGAGTTTCCGGGCGTCTTCCGCGCCTCTTGGGTAAAAATTCTGGAGTTGCCAAAGATAAAGGTCGGTGTAGAATCCATCATCGATTTTCGAGGGGAATATCTCAAAGAAATCCGGCGAGACCCTATTCTGTTTCGACAATTCTTCGAAAAGAATTCTTGTGAGCTTGCTTTCATTTTTGCCGCCACATTTGGCAAGTATGCCGGTGAGGGCTTTGATATAGGCTTCCGGTTCTCTGATTTCCTTGGCCACGATGCGTTGTCGCATTGACGGGTCGATATTGTCGGAAATCATTCTCTCCGCCAAATACTCATGGTTTCTGACTTTGTCGCCAAGAAACAGTGGATATAGCCTTTCCCAGTCGGCAGGCATTGCCGAGAGATAAACATCTTTCTCCGGGAATGCTTCCTTGTCAACGAACCTCAATACTTCTTGGAATCGGTTTTTGAAATGATTATAGAATGCGGCGAATGATTCCTGAGTCTCGAATACCGAGTTTGTGATAACCCTTTTATTAGCTTCTATCGCTTTTTTGCAGTCGATGGGGTTTACTGCAAGTATATATTCCATCCATTGCCATAGCCCTTCGAGGTTGTTAAGCCTTTCAAACCATTCCTGGAGAGAGACTTCGAAACGCTTTTTCTCCTTGGGATTCGAGAGGAAATAGTCGTTGAGGGTTAGGCGGAGATTGGAATCTGTGGCAATCATCGCCATCCGGAACGCCGGATAGTTATAGACGTAATTGTAAAGTTGCGTCTGCGTTTCGCGGGGGAAGGATTTCCCCTTCTCATACATGGAGGAAAGACACCAGCCCACGAGTTTATGGATTGCCTCGAAGTCGCCTTGTTCCACATATTTTTTCACCGTTTCACGGAACAGGGTAGCCTCCGCGCTCTCGCATTGCGCATTGGCTTCAAGGTCGAGCCACACCCATTGCTTCTTGAATATCTCGAACGTGTAATACTCGTTGATAAACACGATGTTGATACCCTTTTTCTTCCCTTCGTCGGTATGGTTGGTGATGAAAGTAAGGTTTTCAATCTGATTCTCCGGCATGAGCATGGCGAGTTCCGCCATGAGTCGCGGCGGAGTGGCGATGTCACTTTTCACGAGCACCGGTTTCTCTTCTTTGCGTGCCTGGATGAACGAGAAAAGAAGTTCGATGGCCTGCGTACTCACTTTCAGCATGGTGCGCGAAGTGAAGGGACGTTCTTCCAGGGGTAGGTCGGGCTTGTGTCCGAGCGATATTTCAATCATCTCGCGGTTGTCGGGGGTCGGCACGGGCGACGACGGTATGAAATGGTTGCTTCCCGATTCGGCGTCTTCAAGGAGGATTTCGAATTCTTTAGCTGTAGGAGGCTGGGGGAATACGTAGGAATCCACCACGTAGTTGCCGAGGCGCCCCGGCTTGCCGTTGAGATAGAAAGTATAGTCGAAGCCCACGGCGATTTTACGACCGAGCACGAATGCCCGGCTTTTGTCGGGTAGGGGTACTGACCTGAAGAAATATGTAGGCACAATTTGCCTGATAGAGTCGGGATTCGCCGCCAGGGCGGAAGGTGAGAGCGAAGGTCCTGCCTCCGCAAACGAGAATATATCGTTTTCTTCCATGGCGCTTGTCAGCTCTACGGGGGTTCCTTCCGTGGTGCATCTTACGCCGAACCCTACCGATCCAGTCTTGCTCTTCTCCGAAGAGTTGTAAATTACGTGGGCGTATTTCATGGTTATGGTTATTTTTTAGTTGGGATATTGAATTGGCCGAGTTTATGAAGCATCCATATCAGGGGGTCCATCACCCGGTATGGCTCCACTTTCTCAAGCACTCCATTCTCGTCGGGCATCGACCCGAAAGCCGAGACTCCGAAAAATTTATATTTGTTGGCGGGATTGTTGGGATCGCTGACACCTTTCTTTGCTCCCCAGTTGTGGGCATAGTCGCCGAGCGCGCCCATTTCCCATTGTTCGTAGATGGCGTTTTCTATCGATTCACTGATAGAGTCGATTTTTGTCAGGTCGAGGGTGCCTGTCTTTATGAAGCTGCTGTCGATTTTCTTGTCGCCGATAATAAATTCATCGGCTGAGAAGTCGAGTTCATCCTTATGGTCGATGATAGAATCGAATTTGCTGAAAACGAAAGCGAAAGGTTTGTTTTCAATCTGGGTACCCGATTCTGTCTTAAACGTATTGAGCGCGGTCTGGATTTCCTCGTAGTTCGCACTCGCTCCGCCAAGGTCCTGAAGCCCTTTCTTAGTAAGAATATCTTTGATGTAATCAATCGACAGTGTGTCGAGAATCATTATCACGCCGGAAGATTCCTTGAGGTACTTCGTATTGTTTTTGATGTCCATCTGGAATTTTTCACCAGCAGTGTCGTAAAACACGAGATAGATGCTCTTGCCTGTGCTCGGCTGCGAAAGGTGGAAAATCCATGGGATGTCGGTTTTTTTATCCGAAGTTTTCTGTAGCACGGATTTGTCGGTGAAAAGCTGTGTGTCCATCTTCTTGAAGAGGTTCTGGGTTGCCTCTTCCTTATGTCCGTCGCGGTAAATCTGTGTCGGAATTACCTGGAGATTCATCTTGTAGCCGTACTTGCGGAGCTGATGTATAAGGGCGATTATATAGTTGGTTTTTCCGCTCGAGGGGCTTCCGATGACGGATATGATCTCCGCGCCGTTTTCAATCATTTCCGTCGGGAGCCAGTTGAAGCAATGGGGACAGACAAAACGGCGTGAACTATAGCCGCATTGGGGACATTTTTGTGCATTCAGTTTCGGCCCCGACAGACGGGATAGAAAACCGCTTTTCTGTTGCCAGACGTTGCGCATCGGGAGGTCTTCACCTTTCCAGTATTTGTCATACTCATCGCTTCTTACGCGCTTGCAGCGGTATTCGCCGTCGCCGTCGCGTTCTTCGCTTTCGCATTGGTACCAAGCCTGAGTATTGTCGAATTCTTCGAAGCAGTAGGGGCAAAGTATTTTTTTTGAAGCCATAGTGTTAGGTTTTAATGTTGTGAAATGGAGACACCCCAAAATGTAGGGACATGCCTCCGGCATTTTGGATTGCAAACCGGAGATAATAATTCTCCGATTTGCAAATGTATTTATCAGAGGTTGACGGTGCAGGGCGCAACCTCGTAGGCATTGTTGATTCCGACGGGTTCGTCGGGATGCGGTTTGAAATAAATCCGCAGCCTTTTAGCGTCGGGACACTGTTTCAAGGGGAGCTCGAGATCGTGGCTGAACGGCAATTTCGCACCACGGTCATAGTCCTTGACAACGTTTTCCAGTTCCACAGTGGAAAGGGGTTTCTCCTGAATGCAGAGCACGCTGTGCCATTTCAGTTTTTCGTTACCTTCCCCTTCGACACGCACCTTCAGCACTTTTTTCTTTTTAAGGAATCCGGCTTTGACAGTCTCCACCGTAGCCTCGATTTTAATCGGCATCGGGGAGTTTCCTTTTTCCGGTTGTCCGTTGTCCGTTGTCGGTTGACCGTTATCTGTTGCGGGTTGCGTGTTTTCGGTTTCCCGGGACAGTGAAGAGAATGGGGAGGAAGATTTTGCGGGTTCTGGCCTGAGATTCGACCCCGTTTCCTTTTGGGGAGCAGGTTTCACGATTTCCGTCGGCACCATGCCTGCGGCATCGGAAAGGGCGAGCCTGATTACGGCATCTCGAAGATTCCCTTTCATTTCAGACACTTCTCCGAACCCGGGAGTTAGCGATTCCTTAAGATATGGGCTTCCAATGGACTCCCCACGGAGCACAAGTACGCTCCGGCTTCTGTCGGCGAGCCCGAATTCGGTAAGAAATTCGGCGAGCGCAGACTGTATTTTGCGCGTGCCGTCGTTGTTTACCATCGAACGGTTGACGAAAAAGTCATACTCGCCGCCGTCTGAAAGCCTGACCGTCCCTTCCATTTCCGACCTCCCGCTTGAGAGATATTCGAGGGCCGCCCGTTCGAGGGCCGACATTTCGTTTTCCATCCGGAGGTCGATGGTATAGTCGCGCACTTGCTCCCATATTTTGATTGCAAGTGCTTCCGCGCGGGGGTCATAGCCGTCGCCGGGCATAACCTTGCGCGCAACACCTCCGGGCTGCGAATCGAGCGACAATGATATGTAGAGGTCTCTGCCGTCGGAATTTACGGTGACAACCCCTTGCGGATGATATTCCCTACGGTAATAGTCGGCCGTGAGCAGGTCGGGACGTAGGACGGCGACGTTGCCATATCCAAGTTTACCGAACGCCTCTTTTATAGAATCTCCGTCAGCATCGGCGACGTCGTTTTCGAGTAGAAAGACAATCGGAAGGGACTCTTTCAACGATTCCAATTCGCCGGATGCCGACAAGGTTTCAACAAACAGGGTCTTCAGCCTGTCTGTGATGTCGAAAACCAAGTCCGGACCTGACGCCTGTTTCCGCGAGAAGGCGGAAAGCGGCATGGGCCAGTTGCCACGGGGGAACGGAGCGGGCACCCCCGCTCCATCCTCGCGGACATATTCCAGGGAAATCTTCTTCCCTGACAGCATTATTATAATTCCCGGTGTGCTCATTTCAAAGATTTAAGCAAATAACTGTCGTAGAATTTCATACCCTCGAGAATAATAATCGGGGCGACGAAATCGAACTTACCGTTGTTCTTGTCTTTGTCTCTCTGTGCCTCCACGAATTCCGGAAGACTTTGCACGTATTGCACGATATTCATTTTCTGGAACCCTTCCATAAATACTTCCTGCGACACTTTCATGTCGAAGAACTGTTGCGCAGCACTGTAGAAAATGTTGCAGAAATCGTAGAATTTGGCAGGGTGGGAATCGCTGCTTACAAAAAGATTGCCGATCCATTCCATCATGTCGGGGGTGATGGAGTTCACGTATTCCAAAGGATAGATATTGCCGTCGAGCGACCTGACGGTGAATCCCGATTCACCGATGATTTCGCTCGGTGTGTTGTCCTTAGGATTACAAAGTTTTGTAGAACTCTTCGCAAGACCTTTCGACACCTCGTATTTAATATCTTGTGATTTTTCGATATCGGGATACTCGATGGTAAGGCTTTCGATGGGCGGAAATTCCTGACGCTGGCCTACATACCCTTCCTCAAAGAGCTGGTTATAATAATCTTTTCCGGCGTCTCCTTTGGTGGTCGTGAGCCACTGGAGCAGGCGCGACCCTTTCCCGGCAAACACCACCGTAACTTTAGGGAAGTTGGCGTTGATGGGAATCAGCTCAGCCTGGGTGGTGTGGCGTATGTCATCGACGAGCTTGCTTGCAATCTGTCCGGCATAATACATGAGCAGGCCTGTGACATACATATTTATCCACATGAGCTGAGGACAGTTGGCGGCGATTATCTTATAGAAATCGGGAAGCTGGTTGTCTTCAAGCTTATCGACTATCTGGTTGAAATAATAGGGCGCGGTTTCCGATGAGAAACGGCGGTCTCCCTGATTCAGACCGAGGATGGTAATGTTGAATTTTTCGCAAATCTGCATAAGCACGCTTTCAAACCCTTCCACATATCGTGTGGCTTCCGACACTCGTTGTGCCGCAAAGCGGATTGAGTTCTGCTTTATCATCGTCAATCCGGAGTTGAGCTTGTAAAGGGCCGATATGTCGGTGGTGCTTCCTCCGATGTCGAAACAGAGATAAAGGTTTTTTGCAATGTCTCCTTGTTTCTGCGACACGAAGTTTGCAACCGCATTCGCTTCGGTGAGCGAATAGTTGTTCTTCGGATTGGAGAAAAGAAGGGTTGGCTTATATTCTATAATCCTGTATGGATTGTCGGGCAGGAGGTTAGGGTATGTCTGGGTTTGCGCCTCTTGCTGTTGGCTGTGCCCGAACATGCTTCTTGAACCGTTGAAGAACTGGCCCTGCGGTTGACCTCCGAATCCCTGCATCTGCTGTTGCGGATAACCCTGCATGGATTGTTGGGGATATCCCTGTTGTTGGGGATAACCTTGCATTGCCTGTTGGGGATAACCCTGTTGCTGCGGATAACCTTGCATAGGCTGTTGGAAGTTGCCCTGTGGCATTGGTTGTGAAATGCTCTGTTCCTGGGCGTTGTCCTGGTTAGGAACCGCCTGCGGGTTTTCCTGTTGCTGTTGCGGGTAGCCCTGTTGCTGCGGATACCCCTGCATCGGTTGCTGTTGCGGGTAGCCCTGTTGCTGCGGATATCCCTGCATCGGTTGCTGTTGCGGGTAGCCCTGTTGTTGTGGATACCCCTGCATAGGTTGCTGTTGTGGGTAGCCCTGTTGTTGTGGATACCCCTGCATTGGCTGTTGCGGATAACCTTGCATGGGCTGCTGATAGCCCTGTTGCTGCTGATAACCTTGCATCTGCTGCTGGGGATAGCCTTGCATAGGTTGTTGGGGATAACCCTGTTGCTGCGGGTAACCTTGCATCGGTTGTTGCTGATAGCCTTGCGGATGCTGATTCCCGTTGTTGTAAGGATTTGCACCGAGTCCGCCTCCAAACTTGTTTTGGCTATTTGTGCCGAATGCTGAGGTCGGATTGGCTCCAAGTCCTCCCCGTTCCTCCCTGTTATATACGCTCCTCTCTTTGCTTACGTCGAGAAGATATACTTTATATTTCCCGTTTTCGTCAAGTTTGTCTTCCAAGACGGGCTGAAGGTCTTTTAGTTCATCCCAGATAAGCTGGTATGAACCGAGAAGATTGCTGCTCATCGAAGAAGGATAAGACCATCTGACCGCCGTCGGCACTTTTTTAAGAAGGAACAGTTCGGCATAGACTTGAAGCATCAGGGTGCGCAGATATGCTTTTTTATGTGCTTTCTCAACATCCGAGTTCACCCACTTCATGTTGTGGATTTGTTCGATTGTCCCTATGTTGGGATAGCGGAGGAAAATCTTGTCGGAGGTTACGCTATGCACCGGAAGGTTATCCATGAAGCACGGGAACCCTCCCACCACTTCCTGACTGAGTCTCGAAGGATTGGATTCGTTGGGTTTCAACTTGCGCAGCCGGCGTTCGTTATGAAGGGTGAGCACACTGTGGATAGCATTGCTTTTCAAAGGGGTTGAACGTCCTTGGAAGAAAAGCACTTTGTTCTCTCTAAGACCGGTCTTTGCACCCGGGCGTTCGTGTCCGAAAAGCGACACCCTTTGGTTGGTGAATTTAAAACCTTCAGGTTCTCCGTTAGATGTGGAGTATGCTATCGAGGTGTTGGTGCTTCCGAAATCGAACCCCACTGTCACTTCTTCAAGGTCGCGGTTGCCACGCAAATCGAGCGGCAACGATGCCATTGAATCGGACTCGCTGGTATAATTAACTATGAGATAGCCCCCTTCCTCACCTCCGGGTGCTTGCAGACGTATCCCTTTGAACGGTTTGTCGCTTCTGTAAATCTCATATTTATATTGATTTTCGGCGACGGCGTTTCCAGAAGTTACGAGCAATTCTGCATCTACCTTGTCTTCGGGCGCAACTACCGCGCCTTGTTCCGCAAGAAGTATTGGTTTCTTGTTTTCATCTGTAAGGATGCGGAAAAAGGCGTCTTCCGGATCGCCCACAAACGGGAATGCGTTGTATGTCTGCATCGTTCCGTTGTGTGGAAGTTCGGAATAGAGGTAATACTTGTTCCATTGCTTCGATATGAAATTAGGCCATATCAGGATGTCTTTGTTGCGCATGGATTCCGAATTGCCGACGGTGTAATGTTGGTCGTAAGGCCTCACCTTGCCTGATTTGGTCTTTATTTTGAGGGTGACGAGAAGGTTGTCTTCCTCGCTGTCGGGGTCGAAGACGGCGGTGAGCGTGGAATCTACTTTCATACCCTCCGGAGCCATCCCCACGAGCGGTCCGATAGATTTGCCATATACGTTTAGCCCCTGTGCGCTCAAGGGGAGAGCAAAGAATGCATATTCGCCGGGAGCCCCTTTTTTCTCTGCGGTGAGAAGGAAAACAGGCATTTCCTTAAGTTTCTGAGGATTCTTTGTGAATTCCGGGCTGAGATGTATCCTTGCTATCTTTGCACCTTCCGGAAGAAGAAGCTCCCTCGGGTTGAACCCGACGGCCCCTTCTATTCCGACGCCGTCTTCCGAAATCTGTCCTTCAGCGCCATAAAGATAGTCCTTATAGTTGAAGAGCAGAGCGAACGGTCCGGAAAAACCGAGTTCCACAGGAGGTATGGAACCCGCCTTGATGGCATAATTGCGGTTGCGGGCATATTCTTCGATTTCCCGTTTCCAATGCTCGAGGTTGGTTTTCACGCCTCCCATTTTCACGTCGAGCTCCGGCGGGAAATATTGCTGGAATGTATGGAGGTCGGCTATGAGGTGCTCCACGTAGGCGTAGAGCGAAATTACCTGGTCTTGCGACAGTTCCGATTTCAAAGGGTCGATAAAGCGTCGGGTCTTGATGTCAACCCAAGGCAGCCCCTCTTCGGCGATTGCGTATGCCGAGGAAGTGAAAAGGAGACTTTCGGGAGCGGTTGCTCCCACCACCTTGTTATAATATTTGATTAGATTCAAATACGGCACCTTGACATCGTTGTCGGCCACGTTCTGTTCGCACCAACGTTCTTTGCGTTCGAGAAGCATGTTGCCGAAAGCACCGGCAGGTTCATAGATATTGGCTGTTTCGGTGATGGGTTTGCCGTCGGAATACGCAAGGTCTATTCTTTTGACTTTGACGTTGGTGTAGTCGAGGGCGAGGGCGGCTACAAAGCCACGCCATTCGCTCACGAGGTCGCTGTAGTATGCTGCGAGGTTGCGCGAGGTGGTCTGTTCGTTGGTCGAAGAGGAGTCGAACGCCGCCTTGAATAGGTCAACGCGGGCGAATGCGGTGGGGATGCCCGACACGAGCGTGCCGACGTTGGCATTTTTGCTCAGTTCGGGGGTTATGATGTCGCGGATGAATACGCTCGAATTGGAAAGTACGTTCCATTTGTTGACATCGCCGTTAGGCATTGACCTTTCCGCCACATCGATTACTAAGGCTTTATTTTCCATGTTGTTATCCGAGCTTTAAATGAGACGTTTTCTGTGCTTTCACAATCGCGTTGTAGAGATTGCCGATGAATTTTTCCTTGAGAGTGCCTCCCTGCTGCCCTGTGGCTGCGGAGTCGTCGCTTTTAAGGATGTCGATAAACTTGCTGAGGCGTTTGTCAGCTTTCGATCCAAGTCCGAACCCTGCTTCCCAGTTATATTTGTCGTCGCTGTATATCGCGCCCGGATCCACTTTCTGGAGGATGTCCGGCTTCGTTGAGAGTGCGTCGGCGGAGAATATGAAAGAGCCTTGTCCGATCGACTGGTTGATCTGGTGGAGCCATCCGGCTTCGAGGTTGCCGTTGACGAATTTGTAGGCGTATTCCTTGAGATAGTCGTCGAGTTTGCGTGCCTGGTCGTCGGGAATGTCTTTATAGGTCTCAACATTTCGCGCCTTGAGGTCTTTAAGGAATTCGATTGTGCCGCAAGTGCCGTCTTGCCCTCCCTTGTAGCGCGAGAGTATCAGGTGGCTGAGCGAAAGGAGGGTGCCGAGTTTCTGCTCGAAAAGCGGGCCGTCGGTTTCTCCCACGAAGCTTGCTCCGGTGAGACGGAGGGCCTCACGGTTGCTTGAACTTGCGAACTCCACGCTGCGGAACACGTATTCCGCCTTAGCCTGATTGAGGTCTTGGCGGGTGAAGAAATCGTATGCGGCTGCCGCGCTCATCAGCTCTACGAAATGGCAGGCGTTTTTCTGGTCTTGTCCGCCTGTGATTACGTCGCCGTGCTGGTCTTGCGAATAGTTTATCTTCATGCTCGAAGGCCAGCCGATATGGTAGAGCATCTTGTATGTGTTGCGCACGGTGAGGTCGCCGTCGTAGAAAGTCATGGCGGCCTGTGAATTGAGCGCGAAGTTTGTGGCGTCGGCAATCACCTTGTCTTTGTTGCGCTGCTGGTCGTCGGGCATGTCGAAGGTGAAATAGTCGGTGAGGAGCGTCGAGCCGAATTTCACATTGTTGAGGTTAAGCTCGTTGTTGCCTGCGGTAATCACTTTCAGCGCGTCGCGCAAGGCGATGGGAATTACCGGTATCGAGGATGCACCGGTTCCTCCGAACACCGAACCGAACACGAAGACGCGTGCGTTAGATGCGTTCTGGTTGAGGAGCTGAAGGAATTCCTGGAGCTGCCTTTCATGCTGCTTCACGTCGTCGCCACCGCGTTTCGCCTTGACGGCGGCTTCCATTATGCCGTGGTACATGAGCAACGACCCGAGGTGTGTCTGCGCCCTGTAGCCGTGGTCGAGCGGAAATTGTTGCACCGAATCGTGGTCGAAAAATAGGTCGGAGAGGTCGCGGTTGTCGTCGCGTTTCTCTTGCGACAGACTGCTCGTGTCAGACAGTAGATTGTAGGTGCGGCGGCTTGTGGTGGAATAGTCGGTGAAGAATTTGTAGAGGTTGAGCTTCGCCGAGAAGAACGTGTCGGAACGCGGCACTCCGCCGATATTCTGGCTGTCGTTGGTCTTTACGCTGTTGTAGAGGTCGATGAGCGACTCCACACGACCTTTGTTGCCGTTTGCCTGGTCGGTGTCGAGCGTCAGTATGTCGATGGTTTTGTTGTCAAACATACCGGCGGCGCAGAGATGCACGAACGATTCGAGACAACGCATTCCTGTCCCGCCTATGGCAATGATAAAAAGTTTGTCTTCCATTGTCGGGGATATGATTTAGAACCAGGAGCCCAGTTTCGAGCGTTTCATTCCTTTGCTCAGGCCGATTCCGATGAGGATGTAGAGGATGGCGGCGATGGCGGTGGAGATGGCTGTGGCGGTGACGTAGTCGCTGTGCTTGGAAGGAATTTTTATGTCGGCGGCGAGAATCCAGTTGATGCCGAACGATATGAGGACTACGAGCACGAAGCATATCCAGAACCATGTCTTGCGCTGTGAAATGTCTTTGCCGCCGGGTTTGTTAGGAATAAGGTTGGCGATTATGGCTGCGATGAGGATAAAAACGATGCAGATTACGAGAGCCCATGCATAGGCGGTGATTACACTTGTTCCCATTGTTTCAGATATTTTAAAGGTTGTTTAAAAATAAGATTGAAGAATGATTATAAAATAATAAAGCGGCGCGGGCTTTTTGGTGTCCGCGCCGCTGTGAGTCACGGAATTGTAATTGTTTTAGATTACTTTGAGGTAATACGTTATGATAACTCTTCCCGAGGGGTTGACCTCGTTGCTGTTGAGGGCGTTCCTTACCGATTCTGCGAGTGAGTTGTTGCCCGGCCATGCAAAGAAGTCGTTGATGCCGTCGAGGCGAGGGGTGGCGTCGGCTATAACGATATCGACCTTGAGGAGGTCGGTGGGGGCGGCCATGGAAGCGGGAGCGGCACCGCTGAAACGTGAATCGAAGTCAAGGGTGATTTCGCTCCATCCCGTGCCAGACAGTGTGGCGTTTTCGGCCGGGGCCATCGAGGCGGTGAACATGTCGAGCACGGGCGTGCCGTCGGGCAACGCCGTCGGGAGCACGAATTCTTTGCCCTCCTGCGAAAGGGAGTCCTGAAGCACGATAATCTGTTGCATGGCGGGGTCGAAATCAACCGCACGTGCTGCCACTCCCTTTATATCGTAGCCGTCTTGCGTAGTGAAGTTGACGTAAACCTTCGAGAGAAGGTGGGCGAAACGGTCGGCTGCCGGGGCGCCCTCTTCGCGGGTGGCGTTGATGTTAGAGACAATGCCGTCCCAGTTCTCGCCGAGCGGATAGTATTCCGTAAAGGGGTCGTAGGCAGTAAGCGTGTAGCTTTTGTAGGCTTCTTCTTTGCCGTCTTCCACTACTGCCGTCACGAGGTCTTCCCCGTTGCCGTTGTGATAGTTGCCTCCCTGTGTGGAAGAGGGGTAGGAAGTGGTGAGGTCGAGCGGGAAGCATTTGCCTCCGAGCACGAACTTCTGCATCCCCTGGCTCATATATTGGGAGAGGGCTTTTTCCACCTCCGAAGCCAATGCGTTTTCCGGCGAGTCGAATACGGTGAAGTAAAGGTGTTTGGGCTTTGACCCTTCCTTATAGTCGAGTTTGTAGAAAATTATGTCGTAGCCCGACGAGAGCCATTTTATGAAGTAATCCTTGGCGTAGTTCTGCTGCTGGATCACTGCGCCGTTGTATTCCTCGTAGTCGGTGATGAGTAATGCCGGCTGGCGCTTTTCGGTGATTTCCTTGAGGGTTTTCTCGATAGGTGCCTTGGGCTTCGTATAGTTCTTGCCCGACATTATGGCGTTATAGACCTCGGTCTGAGGGAGGTCGAGGGGAGTAATCTGGTCGTTGGCGAGCGAGAAGAAGGAAGCTTGGTTGTTGGCGCCTGTGAATACGTTGATTACGCTTCGGAGGGCGTTTTGCGAGGTCTGGGTGCCGTAGGCGGCGTTCATGCCGTCGGAGAAATCCACATATACCGACAGACCGGGCTGCATGGCATGGGCTTTGCCGTTTTCGACGCTCTCGAGTTCAACGTAATTGTCGAGATATGTTCTGTAGCCCGTGTTGCCTCCACACGACTGAAGCATGGATGAGAATAAAAATAGGAATGCCGCTCCGGCAAATGTAGCGCCCGCTTTGCTGAAAGCAGGGAACTTGAATGATCTGCCGCCATCGCTTTTAATGCATCTCATACTAATATTTTTTTAGGTTTTTAATTCAAGAAAAGTATTAAATCTCTGCACTTAAGGTTTCCGTCGTGGCAAGTCCCGTCCTCGGGTTCTATGGAAAGATGAGTTTTTCCGGTTTGCCTTTTCAGGAATGAGATGAAGTCGTCCGAATCCTCTGGGATGCCATTTTATGCTTTACGGTTAATGGCTTCCGGAAAAATTAAGCAACTTCAAATAGGAGAGATATATGTATGGCATCATAAGGGCCCGGATGGATTAAACCCCCGATGTATGGGTTGAAAGCCACCATTCCCTTAGAGTTCAAATGCAAAGTTAAATAAAGAAATGCATAAATCCTATACAATCCGAATGAAAAAAATTGAAATTTATGTTTTTTTTGTAACAAAGTCGGGGTCGTGACGTTTTCAAATGAAAAAGAGGAAGTTCAAAGAGATTATGATTGCGAGTAAGGAACAACTTGAAAATGCCGCCGTGAAATATGGAATGCTGCCGTTTTTCGCCAACAGGATTCCGGGATTTTCCGTCGAGGAGATGGCTGCCCCTGGGATGCTTTTCGGCGAATCGTGCGACGATTACGGGTGCTGGGAATGGAAAGGACCGGTGATTCAGGAGCAGACTACGGCATACGGTAAGTTTTTCAACCGCAAGGCGGGTTTTGTGTCGTTGCCGTTGCTTCCCGACTTTCTGAATTATCGGAGATGGAGGTATCCTGTGAGGGAAGGCTCCACGGAACAGATGATTCTCGACATAATCCGTGAACGCGAGGGGATGACTTCTACGGAATTGCGTAAAACTGTGTTCGGTGCCCCGAAGAGAAGCAGGAAAGCCGATGACCTCGTGGATTTGATGGTTCCAACGAAAGGTAGGCGTCATAGTCTGGAAGGACCTCTTCAACGGCTTCAGATGGGTGGTTGGCTGTTGATAGCAGACTTTGAATACAAATATACGGCGAAAGGCGACCGTTACGGCTGGGGCGTGGCATTGTATTCCACTCCGGAAATCTGGTTCAAGCGCGACTTCGACTGCGAAGGAAGAACCCCGCAGGAATCCTTCGAACGCCTCGTCAACGCCCTCTCCATCAAGCTTCCCGGCATCCCCGAATCCCTCATCGAATACCTACTCTTGTAATAAAGGCCCCTTTGCATTATATGGTTATGTTTGGCATAACATAAAGATAATTGTTTTTACGCCTGATAGGACGGGGAGGACCAACCCCGAAGGGCCGGTAACGGAACAACGCCTGTTTTATGGAACAATGCGGCCCGGATGTGCCTAAATGTGGGCATCTCCGGGCTGCATTTACTTTAGAGGAGATTTATTTGATTCGGAGGGTGGCGGGGAGGAGGAGAGGGGAGGAGACTTCGATTTCGACGGGTGCGGAGACGGCGGGGCCTTCGCAAGAGGGGGAGGCTTCAGGGGAGGTGCGGCGAACGTAGGCGAGGAGGCGGCCGCGGAAGACGCGCTGGCGGTTGTCGCGGTAGTTGCCCATGTCGGAGTTGTCGCCCGATTCGAGGGCAAGGAGTTCGCCTCCCCCTTTTACTCTCACGGTGATTTCATTGTCGGCGAGTTTTACGGGGATGCCGTTCTCGTCGAGTACTTCAATCGTGACGTGGGCTATTTCACCTTCCTTCGTGAAGCTGTCGATGTCTGACGTGGCTTTCAAACGGTAGGGTCGGCCGGAGGTGGCTATGGTGTAGTCCGATTCCGGAGCTCCGTTTTTGCCGATGCCCTGCGCAGTGAGTTTGCCGGGTGAGAAAGGAACGTCCCAATGGATGATGCCGGTGTTGTCGTCTTTCGGCTGGAGGGCACCGATTTCCTTACCGTCGAGGATAAGACGCGCTTGTGGAGAGTTGGTGTAGCAGACCACGCGGATTGTGTCGCCCGGCTGATAGTTCCATGAATCCCATGCATCTATCGAAAGCCAGTTCCCTCTACGAGGTTTCGGATACGTACCGATATAAGTTACCGGGGTTTCGCTCCAGAGCGATGCGCGGAACCTTCCCCTCGGTTTCGGGTTGCCGGTGAAGTCAAGCAGACCTATGTAAAGTCCGCGCGATGGCCACGCACCTGATTCACCGAGATAGTCTATGCCCGTCCAGATGAACTGGCCGAAGATGAAATCCTTGTCGCGCACGGCTTTCCAAGCGTCGTAGTCCGAGCGGTTTTCGCTGCCGTATATCACGCGATCGGGATACGTGGCATGGTCTTGGTCGTAGCGGTCTTCTGTATAGTTGTAGCCGACCACATCCACTGCATCCGGATAGGCGGTCTGGTTGCTCATAACAACGCCGGCAAGCGCACCGGTGGTGGGGCGCGAGGTGTCGATTCCCTTTACCACCTTTGTGAGGCGTTTTGCAATTTCTCCGATGCGCATGGCATCGGGCGCATCAGGATTATAACCGCCGTACATCGGTTGGGAGATGGCGGAATTGTCGCCATCAAGTATAGGGTGGGAATAGGGATCGTTGGGGTAATCCACCTCGTTGCCGATGCTCCAGAGGAATACCGAGGGATGGTTGCGGTCGCGGCGCACCATGTCGGCCACGTCGCGGTCAATCCATTCCTCGAAAAAATCGTAGGTACCGTCGAATCCTGGGGTGCCTTTGTTCCAGCCCTTTATCCATTTGCGTTTCGGGAATTCCCATTCGTCGGAAGCCTCGTCCATGATGAGCAGGCCGAGTCGGTCGGCGATGTCATATACGACCGGAGCCTGCGGGTTATGGCTCATTCGGAGAGCGTTGACTCCGATTTTCTTGAGATTGGCGAGACGGCGTTCCCATACGTCATCCGGAACCACCGCACCCAAAGCCCCTGCATCGTGGTGAATGCACACACCTTTCACTTTCATGTTCTTGCCGTTGAGCGCGAACCCCTTGTCGGGGGTGAATTCGAGGGTGCGGATTCCCACTTTCGTGTCGCTGCCGTCGATGCGTCTGCCGTCAAGGAGAAGCTCGGTGCGGAGCGTGTAGAGTTCAGGATTATCGACACTCCAAAGACGGGCTTTTGGTACAGTAAGATTCAGGACATTGGTCCCCGATGCCTTACGCTCGACTGAGGCCACCTTCTTCCCGTCGGCATCGAGTAGAGCTGCTTTCACTTTAAGCCCTTTCACGGGATTATCCACATCAACCTTCACTTTTACATCCGCCTTGCCATCCTTCACTTTGGAGGTCTCGAACCCCACGCCCCATTGGGCAATGTGCGTTGCCGGGGCGTCAACCATCCATACGTCGCGGTAAATTCCTGAGCCGGTATAGTATCTCGAATCGGCGTAGCGGCTATGGTCGGCCCTGACGGCAAGCACGTTGTCGCCGTCTTTGAGGTAAGGGGTGAGGTCGTACATAAAAGAAGCATAGCCGCTCGGGCGGTTGCCGAGAAGATGGCCGTTAAGATAGACGTCGCTACGGTTATATACGCCTTCGAAGTAGATGTATTTCTTTTTCCCCTTTTCTTTGGAGGCATCATAATCGAAATGCTTGCGATACCATCCAATGCCGCCGGGGAGATAGCCGGTGCAGCTTGCGAGGTCGGGGGAATATGTGCCTTCTATGCTCCAGTCGTGGGGGAGGTCGAGGTTGCGCCATGTCGAATCCGCTATGAGCGGGTTTTCAGCGCTTTTCACGTCGGAGAGCTCGAAGAGCCAGCCGTCGTTGAATCTTTTTGCGTCGCCGAAGCCAACCTGGGCCACGGCGATTCCGGACATAAAGAAGAGAGCCGCACTGACTGCGGCTCTCTTTATCCGGACTTCAAAATTATTGAGAATCATCCGGTATAAGGATTTAGAAGTTATAAACTACAGTAGTTACACTCGCGGGATCGACAAACACCTTGTCGGCAAGGTTGAAACGAGCCTGCTTGAGGTGCTTCGTTGCGGTCGTGGTGTAGGTATAAACCGATTTTACGCCCTCGGGAGCAGCCATGTCGAGTGTCGCTCCTTTCTGCTTGTCGTAGTTGGTGATTACGAGTACAATGCGGCTGTTGTCGGGAGCCACAAACGCTGTGCCGAAGAAGTCTTTGCTTTCGTCGAGGGTGAGCGCGACGCGCTTGTAGCCCGGACGCACGAAGAGGCTGTAGTTGCCGAGCACCCATAGATTGTGGGTGGCCTCCACTTTGCCCTCTTTCGTGAAATCGTCGTCGTAATTTCCACCTGCCGGAGTGGTCTTTATAAGCTCGAAACGGTTTTTCTGGCTATATCTTTCCACCGACATGGCGGTCCAATAGCTCCAGGAGGTCACACCGGCCACGGTGAGGTCGTTGTGGATTATCCTCGACATATATTGGGCGATATCGAATTCCGACACTTTGTCGTAGGTTCCGCCGAGGTCAGATGGCTCCTTGTCGAGCATCGACCATTCGGTCTGCCATACGCGGAGACCCTTTGCATCGGCGGCGGTTTTCAGACGTTGGCGTGCGTCGCGCATGGTCTCCCAGCTGCCGAACGTCCAGTAGCTATGGCCGCAGATGAGGTTTCCCACGTGTTTGAGGTTGCCTACGTAAGCTTCTGAATTGGAGTCGAAGAATGCGTTGATGGTGTTCTCTCGTTTGGAATCACCCTGGTACATGTGTGCCCACGACCCGGCCTCGCCGATGGAGATGTCGGTGTTGAGTTTCCTCTCGGTGATGGCCCGGTCGAGCTCACGGGTGAGGCGAGCCACCTCCGTATTCTGCCATCCGCTTCCTTCCTGTGCGTGGCCGTCCCAGTTATACTGCGGCTCGTTGACAGGGGATATGTGGGAAATGTTGTAGCCCGCATCCACGAAATGCTTCGCCACTTCCGCCAGATAGTCGGCATAGAGGCCATAGCAATCGTCTTTCAGGTTGGAATAAGCACCGCTTTCGGAGAATCCTTTGCCGTTCTTTGTATATTGCACGAGCGGGGAATTGCTGAAGAGGATGAACTTCTCCACTCCGTTGTTTTTCGCCTGCTCCATGAAATAGCGTTGTCCGGCACATTTCGTCCAGTCATACACTCCGGATGCAGGGAGATAGCTTTCCGCACGGTTGTTCTGGTCGATAAGTCCGTCGGCACCTTGTTCGGCGGAACCTGCCCCGAGGTTTACCCTCCACATCGAAAGACCGATGCCCAAAGGCTCGCCGTTGTCGGAGATGGTCTTGGAGAAAAGCCATTGGGCAAGCTGGAAGCGGTTTTGGCTCCAATACTGTCCAATCTGGTTGGGAAGCCAGCAGTCTGACGCGCCGAACCCTTCGATTTCCTGGAAGGTCTGTCCGGCGGACAGGGTCAGTTTCTGATTAGACAAGGAGAAAGAGGGTGTGGGCGATGTGACGTCGTCGTCAGGGTTGTCCGGCTTAGGGTTGTCGGGAGTTTCGCCCGGGGGATGTTTGGTGGAGGGTCCGCTCGGTTCGTCGGAGCAAGACACGATGCCAAGCGCGAGGGCTCCGCATATCAGATATTTTGCAAATTTCATGATGAAAAAAATAATGAGATGTGAACCGGGAGGTTCTGTATGTCTCCCGGTTCACATATAACGTTTAATAACCCGGATTTTGTATAATCGCACCGTTGGAATGCTGAACTTCATATTGCGGAATGGGGTAGAGGAGGTCGCGGTTCTCGTTGAAACGGGTTCCTTTGTCGCTTGTCTCGCCTTGGTTCCACTTCTCATACATGTCGGCATTTTCGCCGGTGTTGTATTTCACGAACGTTCCGTTGGGACCGAAGACGTTGCACATCATCTTCTTGCCGTTTTCGCAGTCCCAGCGGCGCAGGTCGTAGAGGCGGCACTGCTCGTGGGCGAGTTCGAGACGGCGTTCGGCACGCACGGCATCGCGGAGCGCTGTCCCCGTCGAGGTGACGGGAGCGAGGCCGACGCGGGCGCGCACCTCGTTGAGGGCTGTCTGGGCATTGGTGTTGTCGCCGGTCTCGGCACAGGCCTCGGCATACATCAGGAGCACGTCGGCATAACGGAGCACGCGGTGGTTGAGAGGCACCTTATTGGTGCCGCCATACACTTCGGGGCGGTCCTCAAGGGGGAGGAAGTATTTGCGGATGATACGGGCCGATTTATGCTGGGCAGGGTCAATGATGTAAGTGGTGTTGTACATCGCATCGGTCCACCCGAAATCATTTTTATAGCCAACGAATTTTGCATCGGTGATGGCTCCGATTGAGCTGTTGTTGGCGATGAATTTGCTAAACTCTGTCTCGCCGGCGATTTCGGTGCATCCGGTCTTGATGATGGTCCAGCGGAGACGTTCGGTGTCGCCGGCGGCGATGAATGCGTTCTCAAGGTCTGAAGTAGGCTGTCCCCACGACCAGCCGTCGCCCACGCCGTTGCGGCAGCCGGTCACGATTGTGAGCGAGCCTCCGAGGTTGTACTGTTCGCCGAGATAAGCCTGCTGCACTTCGAAAAGCGACTCCGCGCTATTGTTGTGTTTCGCGCTCCATACGTCGCCGAAATTATCAAGCAACCTGTATTCTCCTTCGTCGATGATGGTTTTGAGAGTGGTTTTGGCTTCTTCCCATTTCCCTTGGTAAAGCTGTGCTTTGCCGAGGATTCCGAGGGCGGCGCCGCGTGTGGCGCGGCCCATGTCGGCGGCCGACCATTCGCTACGCTGGGGAAGCACTGCCGCAGCGTCTTTAAGTTCCTTCTCGATGAAGGCGTAGCATTCTTCCTGCGTCGAACGCTGTATGCCTTCCGTGCTGCCGGTATATTCTATCACCAGAGGCACGCCGCCGAAGTTGCGCACGAGGTCGAAATAGAAGAATGCGCGTAGGAAACGCACCTCCGCCATGCGGATGTTGCGCAAGCCTTCGTCCATGTTCGCGCCGGGTATTCGCTGCAAGGCGATGTTGCAGGTGGTGATTCCCTGATAGCGGGCGCCCCAGAAGTTCTGGATGATGCCGTTGGTGGCGGCGTTGGGCATGAAGTGGGAGATGTCCTGGTAGCCGTCGTCCTGGGTGGTGTTGCCGTCCCAGAGGTCGTCGGTTGTCATGTCGGAAAGGAGCCAGGTGTTGTAGATCTGCCACCAGTCGCCACCTTTTGTGATTTCAAAATAGCAACCGCCGACGTATGAATTCACCTCGTCTTCATTTTGGAAATATGTGTCGAGGTTCTCGGTGCCTCGTATGTCTTCCGTGAGGAAGTCGTTGCAAGAGGTCAACGCAGACATGCCTGCAATGACAGCGAGAGAATATATAATCTTTTTCATCGTATTTTCAGATATTTAGAATTTGAAGTCAACACCGAAGAGGAATGTTTTCGGCGTGGGGTAGTTGGCACGGTCGATGCCGGTTTCGATAGAGCCTCCGTCGTAGAATGGGCGTTCGGGGTCCATGCCGTCGTATTTTGTGAATGTGAAGAGATTCTGAGCAGAGAAATAGACGCGGAGGTTGAAGTCGCCCATTATGCTTGCCGGAAGCGTATAGCCAAGCGTGAGGAGCTTGCAGCGGAAATAGCTGCCGTCTTCCACGTAGAAGCTCGAAACCCTGCCGTAGTTCTGGTTGAGGTCGTTGTATGAAAGGCGAGGTATGTCGTTGCTCGTGCCTTCCCCGTGCCAAGCCTTTTCGAGGGTGCCGCGATATACGTTCTGTCCGCTGTTGCCTGAATAACGCTGCTTCTGGAGGTTGAAGATGTCGTTGCCGAAAGTGCCGTAGAAGTTGGCGAGGAAGTCGAATCCCTTCCAGTTGGCGCCGAGGTTGAAGCCCACCATGATGTCGGGATATGGGTTGCCGATGAATTTCTTGTCGCCGTCGGTAAGCTTGCCGTCGTGGTCAAGGTCGAGGAAGCGGATGTCGCCGGGCTGCGCGTCGGGCTGTATGAGGGTGCCGTGTTCGTCGGTGTGTGAATAAACGTCTTCCCAGTTCTGGAAGAGACCGTCGGCCTGATAGCCGAAGAATCGGGAGATAAGGCCGCCGTCGTCATTGCGGATGATGCTTTCCGAGAGACCGCTTCCGCCCCAAACCGGACCGTCGCCCGAAAACTTGATGGCCTTGTTGCGCACTCCCGAGAGCTGTACGCCTACGTTATATCCGAATTCGCCCACCTTGTCGTTCCAGTTGAGCGAGAGTTCCCAACCGCGTGCCCTCATCTTGCCGATGTTCTGGGTGAGTGCGCCCATCCATGTGGGAAGACCCATTATGAGCTGGCTCTGGCGGGCGTAAAGCATGTCGTGGCTCGTCTTCTGATAGAGGTCGAAAGTGAGGTTCAGGCGGTTGGAGAGGAATGTTGCGTCGATTCCGAAATCGATATCCTCTACGGTTTCCCATTTAAGGTTGGGGTTGCCCATCTGTCCCATGATTGTGGAGGGGTAGCGGGTCGGTGTCGTGCCGAACACGTAGTTCACGCCGTTGTTGAGCGTTGACATGAAGAGACCCGGGTCGATGTTCTGGTTGCCCACCTTACCCCAGCCGAGGCGGATTTTTGCGTTGTCGAGCCAGGAACGGGTGTTTTCCATGAAAGCTTCTTCAGAAAGGCGCCATGCCACCGAGACGGAGGGGAATGTGGCCCACTTGTTGCCGGCAGGAAACATTGAGCTGCCGTCCGTACGGATGGATGCCGTGAGGTAATAGCGGCTGTCGTAGTTATACATTATACGCCCGAGGAAGGAAGCGAGGGTGGTGTATTTTGCGTTGCCCGATGCGAACTGGTCGCCCGTACCCGCGCTTACCTCGTGGAGAAGGTCGCTCATGCCGGGGATGTCCTGGCGCGATGCCTGGTTCCACCATTCGGCGTAACGTTCTGCCGTGAAGCCCACCATGGCGGTGAGGTTGTGCTTGTCGGCGAAGGTGTCCATGTAGGTGATGGTGTTGTTCCAGGTCCAGTTGAGCTGGTCGGTGTAGTTCCTTCCTGCCTTGTCTTTGATATTCTGTTCGAGTGCGTCGATATGGAATGCATAATCATAATAGTCGTTGCGCTGATACCATGCGTTGACGCCGAACTGGGTGCGGAGAGTAAGCTGCTTGATGGGCTGCACCTGGATGTAGGGGTTCATGAGCACCTGCATCTTGGTGGTCTTGTTGTCCATACGTGCCACGGAAGCCACGGGGTTCCATTCCTGGTTGTTGTATGAACGCTGGTAGTTGTTCATCGGGTTCGCGGGGTCCCATTCGCTTTCCGGACGGAAGATAGGGGTCGTCGGGTCCATCGACATGGCAGCTCCGAACACTCCGGGAGTATTTTCCCATTTCTCCATGTTGGGGGCTATGTCGAGGCCGGCTTTCAGCCAGTCGGTGAAATTGAACTCCGTGTTGAGGCGTACGTTGAGTTTGTCCCAATAGCCGTAGTCGAACTGGGAGTCGTTTTTGAAATAACCTACAGAGAGACTATAGACGTATTTGTCGTTGCCTCCGCGCACGCTGAGTGAATAGTTCTGCACGAGGGCGGCGGGTTTCACCACTTCTTTCCACCAGTCGGTGCCGTCAACCGGGGCATAATCCACGTAGGGAGAATTCCACGGAGCCACGCGGCCGTCGTTGGCGTAGCGGGTGTTGAAGACCTTCTCATATTCGTCGGCCCAGGCTATGCTCGGCTTCACGATGTGCTGCCAGCCCACCGATGCGGAGAAATCCACATGAGTCTGACCCGATTTACCTTTCTTGGTGGTGATGATGATTACGCCGTTTGAAGCGCGCGTACCATAGATGGCAGATGCGGAAGCATCTTTGAGCACTTCCATGCTCTCGATGTCGTTGTTGTTGATGAAGTTGATGTTGGAGGCATTGAGGGGTACACCGTCAACCACATAGAGAGGGCTCGAGTCGCCCACGGTTGTGACGCCGCGGATCATTACCTTCGGATTGCTGCCCGGACCGCCGCCGGTGGCTACCTGCACGCCCGGCACCCGGCCCTGGATAGCGTCCATTGCGTTGCCGGTAACCATCTCGTTAAGGTCGCTACCTTTGATTGTGGAGATGGAGCTGGTGAGGTCGCTCTTCTTGGCCACACCGTAACCAACGACCACAAGTTCGTCGAGCGACGAAGAAGTTTCCGACAACTCTGCGTTGATGACGGTCCTGCCGTTGACGGGAATTTCGATTTCCTGATAACCTACATAGTTGAAAATAAGGGTGCCTTTAGGATTTACGTTGCGGAGGGTGTAGTTGCCGTCGATGTCGGTGGCGATGCCCTGGTTGGTACCTTTCACGCGGACTGTGGCTCCGATAAGCGGCTCGCCGTCGGTCTTGGAAGTGACCTGTCCGCTGACGGCTATGTCTTGCGCCATTGCCGTGAGGCCGAGAAGCGCGAAGCATAATGTCAGAATATATTTTTTCATGATAAATGCAATGTATGGATATTGTCTAAAAATACGTAGAGGCGGCGGAATCGTGCGGAAGACAGTTTCCGCCGCCCGTTAATTAAGGTCAGTTCTGGGGAACGAGACGGGCGCGTTCGAGATGCGCGTCGAAAATAAGTTTGTATTTCCCTCCGTTCTGCACGGTCGGTTTCGCCCAGTTGTCGGGAACGAAATTCTTGCGATAGCCCTCACTGTTGTCAGGTGCCCATTGACTAAGGTCGAAATCAGGATTATCTCCATACTTGAATTGGAAATAATCGTCGTTCCCTTCATAATGGGATGATTTGGGAATGTACCATCCATAGTACATGAACTTGTCGGGGTCTGAAGAGTTGTCAACGCGCCATGTCATACAGTTCCACCATCCGTGGCTATGCCAGTTGTGGATTACAAAGTTCATTTCCTGGCCGCCCTCAAGATTCCAGTTTTCAAGGTAATAAATATGAGGATTTTTGGAATCCTGCGTCATTCTGGTCACTTCTGTCGGGTCGCTGCTCATAGGCCCGAAATAGAATTCCTGCCACCAGATGTCGCCATCCTTGTCGGGGTTGTTTTCACGCCATGTGTTGAGGTCGTTTTGTCCGTAATGGAGATGCATCACTGGGTCGATAGCCTCGCTTATGGGATAGGTGGAGAGTGAATATGTACGGTTGTAGGTATCCACGTCGATGAGATAATATACGCCTGCCTGGTCGAGTTTGATGCGGCCTACCTCCGAAGGGTCATCTCCAAGAGTCTGGGCGTTGTCTTTCATCGGGCCGAAGCAGATTGGGCCGAAGTCGGTCTTCTGGGCGAGGAAACAAATTTCAGTGCCGGCTTTCTCGTTGTAGTAGCGTGCGCGATACTTATATTCTCCCACGTGGTCAATGAGCATCGGCACTCCGAATACGTCGCTGTTAAGTTCGGCTGCAGTGGCGACGTCGCAGAGATAGATTTTCTCGAAGTCGGGGAGCGGCTGCACGTTAATCTTAGAGATCGGAAGAGCG
>CABRKI010000011.1 GCA_902471455.1 uncultured Porphyromonadaceae bacterium
CGACGCTCTTCCGATCTAAAGAGGCTGGGTTTGATATAGAAATCTCCACAGTCTGCGCGTGTGCCCCGAAAGCACACGCGAGAACTGTGGATATCACTGTCTTTCGCATGAAAAAACTAATATTGGTTATTTAGGCTGTTTGCCGATATAGGCGAGGATACCGCCATCGACGTAAAGCACATGGCCGTTGACGAAATCACTTGCCTTCGAAGCAAGGAACACGGCGGGACCCTCGAGGTCTTCCGGAGTACCCCAGCGTGCGGCGGGAGTCTTGGCGATGATGAACGAATCGAAAGGATGGCGGCTTCCGTCGGCCTGACGCTCACGGAGGGGAGCGGTCTGTTCGGTAGCGATATAGCCGGGGCCGATGCCGTTACACTGGATATTGTATTCGCCATATTCGGAGCAGATGTTGCGGGTGAGCATCTTGAGACCACCCTTAGCGGCTGCGTATGCAGAAACAGTCTCGCGTCCGAGCTCGCTCATCATCGAGCAGATGTTGATAATCTTGCCGGCACCCTTCTTGATCATTCCGGGAATCACAGCTTTGGCGCAGATGAACGGTCCAACGAGGTCGATGTCGATAACGCGACGGAAATCTTCGGCAGCCATCTCTTCCATAGGAATGCGCTTGATGATACCGGCATTGTTGACGAGGATGTCGATTGTGCCTACCGTGGCTTCGATGTCGGCTACCATAGCCTTCACGGAAGCCTCGTCGGTTACGTCGCAAAGATACCCCTTAGCGTCGATTCCAAGTTCCTTGTAAGCAGCGAGACCGCGGTCAACGGTTTCCTGACGAGAGCAGTTGAACACGATTTTCGCGCCGGCTTTCGCAAGGGCCTTGGCGATTGCGAGACCGATACCATAAGCGGCACCTGTGACCAGAGCCACTTTCCCTTCAAGGGAGAACATATTTTCCATGTTATTATATATTATGATGTTAGTTCTTCAGTTATCATTTACTACGGTTGGAACGCTCACCATGTTCGCGCCACAATCAAGATTTGCCGGTTAGTCCGCCACCCGATTATGAATTATGCATCATGCATTCTCCAGCACTATCGGAACTCTCAGAAAAGGTCTTTAATCTGCTTCGTTTCGTCGCTCCAGTGATGGTCTTTCGGGAAAGGCACGCCGTCCCATGCCTTCTTGGAAGTCCAGGGTAGGGCGGCATCGCTCCAGAAAGGATGCGTGGCGGGGAGTCCCAACGGCATGAACGCAAGCGAAGTCATATAGAGCGAACCGTTGTTGGTGTACCAATCCGCAACATTAGGCTGACGTCCTGCGAACCCTATCGTGAGAAAACCTCCGTCGTTGAAATTCTCCTTATCGTCAAACATACGGTGCATCACTGCGGTAAGCGCCGCCCTCACCTGGCCGTTGGTCACTCCTGCCGGGAGCTTTTCATACCATGCCATAAGGGCGAGGGGCTGCATCGTGGCCATACGGTAAGGGATGGAGCGTCCGAACACGGGGAATGTGCCTTCCGGAGAGATGAGACGTTCGAGCACGATGGCATATTTCTGGGTGCGTTTGAGCGCACGGTCGTAATATTTCGGATAATGAATGCGGGTGTAGGCACCGGCATCCTTCATATTGGAGAGCGTTTCGAGATACATGGGATGGAACACGTAGCTGCTATAATAGTCGAAAGCGAATTCCGGGCCGTCGGCATACCATCCGTCGCCGGTGTACCATTCCTCCGTCTTACGTATCGCGGAGTTTACGCGATATTGGTCGTAGTCAGCGCCTGCCTTTGCCAGGAAGCTTTCGATTGTGGATGAAAAGAGCACCCAGTTGGTGTAAGGGGGGTCAACCCTGCGCAGTCCCTGAAACTCCTTTATGTAACGCTGCTTGGTGGTCTCGTCGAGAGGCTTCCAGAGGGCGTCGTAGCCACGTATAAAACTTTCGGCTACGTATGCCGCATCAACAAGGGCCTGTCCTTCGCCCTGCCATGCAAGATAGTCGGGGCTGGCAGGATCCACCGCGTTGACGTAGCTCTTGAGCGCAAGGTCGCGCAGTTCGGAACGCATCTTACCCTCGGGGGTGCCGTCGTCGGGCAGGGAAAGCCAGGGGGCTATACCCGCCATGAGGCGTCCGAAAGTCTCCATGTATGTCACCTTCTTGTTTCTGCCGTCCCAGTTGGGGCTAACCCCCACTTTCATGTTTTTCTGGAGGTTGCCTTCCGCCATATTGCTCAATACGGGATAAGCCATCTTGTAGGCGAGATCTGTCCAATATTTTCTGTCGGCGTTCTGCTCTTTCTCAAGCATCCTCACATATTCGCAGGCGGCAAGCAGAAAAGCGCCCACCCCGAAATCGGAAGAGGATTTCGCATCGACCACCTGTCCCGGTATGGCTTTCTCGCCGATAGGCTGCACGTAGCCCACGCTTCCGTCTTTTTGCAAAGCCTTGTTGCGGAGATAGTTCCACCCTTTCTGAGCCGAAGCAAGATACTTGGGGTCGTTGAGATAGCCGTTGTTGATGCCCCAAAGCAGGCCATAAGTAAAGAATGCCGTGCCGCTTGTCTCGGGACCGGGGGCATGCTCCGGATCGAGCATGGAGCGTGTCCAGTACCCTTCCGGTTGCTGCGAAGCCACCACGGCGTCGGCGAGTTTCACATATTTCTTCTCGAAAAAGTCGCGGTGCTTATAGTCTGCAGGGAGGTCGGCAAGCACTTTGGCAAGACCGGCGAGCACCCAACCGTCGCCACGCGCCCAGAAATCTTTGGCTCCGTTCACGCTCTTATGTTTGGGATAGACGTATTTGCCGTCGCGGAAGTAAAGCCCCGTCTCGTCGTCGAGCATGATGCTGTCGCTCACGAGCACATATTCATAGAGTTTGTCGAGATATTTGGGATTGCCCGTGATTTTATTGAGCTTTGTCATGACAGGCATAACCATATAAAGCCCGTCGGCCCACCACCAATAGTCGTTCTGAGGGGTTGACATCTCATATTCCATCACTTCCTTCGCACGCCTTATGCGTTTGTCATCGGGGAGGATATTATAGAGGTCGGCATAAGTCTGGAAACAAATCTGCCAGTCGCCGAAGAGCACATGTTCGTCGGTTTCGCCGTAGTTGTATTTCCATTTGCTCCTGTCGTTGCTTTTGGCGCCTTTCCAGTCATTGTGTTCCGCCCACGCAAGGGAATAGTCGAGATACTCCGGATTGCCGGTAAGCTTGTAAGCCTCCATGTTTCCTGTATGGTAGGCAGCCACGTGCCAGAACGGCGTGGCTTCGGCAGGATGGTTTTTCTGCCAGTTTGTGTTGACCTTGTCGATAATGACACGCACATCACCTGCCTCCTTCGTAGCCTTTGAAGGAGCCGCTGCAGCAACCGCAGAGGAGAGGAGGATGCCGCCGAATAGAAGATTTCTTAAAATCGCGTTCATGGGATGAAGGTTTTGTTTCTTAGGTTTGTGTTGTCGGGCCAATTAATATTGCAAAGATAATAAAGAGGACCGATGAATTAAAATATTTAAGGGATAATGAACATTTATTACCCTCTTTTTGGTTGATTTTCCACTATTTTTTTGAAAAGACGGAATCACCACCAAGTGGAAGGAGACCATTCCGGAGTCCACGCCACGGTCACGGAACCGTCTTTCAGCTGCACCGGAAGCCACAGATAACGTGAATCCATAAGGCTTTTGGGATTCCAGCGGTCGAACATGGCGATGTAGGCGTTTTCCTTCCCTTCCACCTTTAGAATATAGTTGCTTTGCCCGAGGAATGTCTTTTCGGCGTTTTCCCCTACACAGGGATTGGGAAGGCGCGTCCATTCCCCCATCATGCTGTCGGCCACCATAAGGCGCGCTTCGTTGGGTTCCCATCCGGTGCAGCCGGAAGCGATCATCCAATATTTGCCGTCATATTTCATGACGGCGGGCGCTTCGTTGTGGCCTCCCGGGAAAATACGTATGTATCTTCCGTTGTGGTCGAGATAGTCGTCGGTAAGCTCCGCAATCTGAAGGGTAAGGTTGTCTTCCGACGAATAAATGTGGTATGCCTTCCCGTCGTCATCTACGAAAAGGGTCATGTCGCGCGACATCTGGCCGCCATCGAGGTCGCGTAATGTGAACATACCTTTCTCTATTTCGCCACGCCATTCGGGTGTCCACCATTCCATTTTTTCACCTGCTCTCGCGGAGGCGTTTTCCTTGGAAAGGTTGAGGGGCATTTTTCCGGCGTTGACACGTCCGGATTTCACGAAAGTGAAGGGACCTACGGGAGAATCGCTCACCGCCACCGCACACCTGGCGGGGCCGTAGCCCTGTCCCTTCAGTTCCAGGTGGAACCATAAGACATATTTCCCTGTCTTTGCATTGTAGATTACTTTCGGACGCTCGAATATGCAACCTTTTTCGATGTCGTCGCCAGGTTTCTCGGATGCCTTCAGCGCAAGGCCTTCATAGGTCCAGTCAACCAGATTCGGAGAAGAATAGACGGTGATACCCTCCTGGGGGTTGGGACGCACGGCGGCACGATGCTCGCCATACCAATAATATTTCCCTTCGGAAAAGAGCACGCAGCCCCCGTGGGCGTTGATTGTGTCGCCCGCCACATCTTTCCACACTTCGCCGGGAAGAATCTTCGGCGTGACCGCCTCCGCCATAGCCGACACGCAGGGGAAAACAGGGAGCATCATCAAACCCGCCGCCACCGATTTTAGAATCACATCAATCATTTCGGAATGTTTTTATAAGGGTTAATTCGTTTTACAATAATATGCCGTCACCTCTGCAAAGAGGGGCGAGAAGTGCATATTTTTCACAAAGTAACAAATTTTTCAGTTTCCCCATTGTGTCCAAATCGTGATTTTTACGTGTCCAAATCGTTCAAAATTACATAATAAAGCCGGATGTGTCATCTCCATGACACATCCGGCAACATTTGAACGATTTGGAAAGGTGGCGATCAATACTCCTTCCAGGGAGTGATGCCGATATTTTCGACGGGCTTGTTGATGAAAGCCTTTACAAACGCGCTTGCAAGACGGGCATTCGTCAGAAGGGGTATATTGTGGTCGATGGCCCAGCGACGGATGCGGTAGCCGTTGGTAAGCTCACGTTTGGTGTGGTTCTTAGGAATGTTGATTATGAGGTCAACCTTGTGTCCGGCTATGAGATCGAGCACGTTCTCGCCCTCCTCGTCGGGCCAACAGACAGCCTCGGCTTCGATTCCGTTGTTGTTAAGGAACGCGGCAGTGCCTTCCGTAGCATAAATCTTAAATCCGTTGTCGGCAAGGAGGCGGCATGCCTCAAGCATATCCACCTTGCCGCGCACGTCGCCGGAACTTACGAGCACGGCATTCTTCGGCACATGATGTCCCACTGAGATCATGGCGTTCAAAAGGGCCTCGTCGAAGTCTTTGCCAAGGCAGCCCACTTCGCCGGTTGACGACATATCCACACCGAGCACAGGGTCGGCTTTGTGGAGACGCGCAAACGAGAACTGCGAAGCCTTCACGCCGATGTAGTCGATGTCGAACGTAGAGGTATCCACCTTCTCCACTTTCTCGCCGAGCATGATGCGGGTGGCAGTTTCGATGAAGTTCTTTTTGAGCACCTTGCTGACGAAGGGGAACGAACGTGAGGCGCGGAGGTTACATTCTATTACCTTCACATAGTTGTCTTTGGCAAGGAACTGGATGTTGAAGGGGCCGGAAATGTTAAGCTCCTTGGCTATGCGCGCGCTTATCCTCTTTATGCGGCGTGCAGTGGCCATATAGATCTTCTGGGCGGGGAACACGAGGGTGGCATCACCGGAGTGGACGCCTGCAAACTCCACATGCTCCGAGATGGCATACTCTACAATCTCGCCGTTGCGTGCGACGGCATCGAACTCTATCTCCTTGGTGTTCTGCAGGAACTCGGAAACGACCACCGGATATTCCTTCGAAACTTTCGCAGCCTGTGAAAGGAAGCGGTGGAGTTGTTCGTAGTCGTAGCAGACGTTCATGGCGGCACCTGAAAGCACGTAGCTGGGACGCACGAGAACCGGGAAACCCACTTCGGCTATGAAGCCGTCGATTTCTTCGGTGGTGGTCAGCTCCTTCCAACGTGGCTGGTCAATTCCGAGCTGGTCGAGCATTGCGGAAAATTTATGACGGTTTTCCGCACGGTCGATGCTTACGGGAGAGGTGCCGAGCACCGGCACGTGCTGGCGGTAGAGCTTCATGGCGAGGTTGTTGGGAATCTGACCGCCCACGCTGACAATCACGCCGCGCGGGGTTTCGAGGTCGAGGATATCCATCACGCGCTCGAAGCTGAGTTCGTCGAAATAGAGACGGTCGCACATGTCATAGTCGGTGGAAACCGTTTCCGGGTTATAGTTTATCATAATCGCCTTGTAGCCGAGGCGGCGGCAGGTGGTGGCGGCGTTGACCGAACACCAGTCGAACTCTACGGAACTACCGATGCGGTATGCGCCGGAACCAAGCACGACGATATTGTTGCCGGCGTTCATGTCGTAGCGTATCGAATTCTCTTCGGCGCCGTATGTGACGTAAAGATAGTTCGTCAGTTCAGGATATTCGGAAGCGACGGTATTGATGCGGCGCACGCATGGAAGCACCTCAAGGTTCTTGCGGTGGTTGCGCACGCGGAGCATGTCAGCCTCCATATTGCCTTGTGGATTCTCAACGAAACGGGCAATCTGGAAATCGGAGAAACCGAGGCGCTTAGCCTCTTTAACTACGTCTTTCGGAAGGTCTTCTATCTTGTCATAGCCTTCGAGCACCTTTTTATAACGTACGATATTGGCAAGACGCTCAATAAACCATTTGTCGATTTTCGTAAGCTCTTCGATGCGCTCGATGGAATAACCCTCTTCGAGGGCCTGGGCTATGGCGAAGATACGGAGGTCGGTAGGATGGGAGAGGACGTTGTCAAGGTCGTCGAAACGGAGGTCGTTGTTGCCGACGAAGCCGTGCATGCCCTGGCCGATCATGCGGAGCCCCTTCTGGATAATCTCCTCGAACGACTTGCCGATCGACATAATCTCGCCCACCGACTTCATGGAGCTGCCGATTTCGCGGTCAACACCCACGAACTTTGTGAGGTCCCAACGCGGAATCTTCACAATCATATAATCGACCGAGGGGGCTACATAGGCGGAATTGGGAGTGCCCATCTCGCCGATTTGGTCGAGGGTATAGCCGAGTGCGAGCTTGGCAGCCACAAATGCAAGGGGATAGCCCGAAGCCTTCGACGCAAGCGCGGAAGAACGGCTCAGACGGGCGTTGATTTCGATGATGCGGTAGTCGTTGGTCTCGGCGTTGAAGGCATACTGTATGTTGCATTCACCTACGATGCCGATATGGCGCACCACCTTTGTGGCGATATCCTCAAGCATCTTAATCTGCTCCTGGGAAAGGGAGACGATGGGAGCGACGACGATTGATTCGCCCGTATGGATGCCGAGGGGGTCGAAATTCTCCATCGGCACCACCGTGAAGCAATGGTCGTTGGCGTCGCGGATAACCTCGAACTCTATTTCCTTCCATCCCTTGAGGCTTTCCTCCACAAGAATCTGCTTGGAATAGGCGAGGGCGCTTTCGCAGTGCGTGCGGAATTCCTCATCGTTGGTGCAGATGCCGGAACCGAGGCCACCGAGTGCATAGCCGGAACGCACCATCACAGGATAGCCGATGCGGTGTGCCACCTCCACGGCGCCTTCAATGGTCTCGACTGCCTGCGACACCGGGGTCTTGACATCGATTTCGTTAAGCTTCTTTACAAAAAGGTCTCGGTCTTCGGTTATCATGATTGCCTCTACCGAAGTGCCGAGCACCTTTACTCCATATTTTTCAAGAGTACCGTTAAGATAAAGCTCCGTTCCGCAGTTGAGGGCGGTCTGACCTCCGAAAGCCAAAAGGATTCCATCGGGACGCTCTTTCTTTATGACCTCCTCCACGAAATAAGGGGTGATGGGGAGGAAATAAACTTGGTCCGCGACACCTTCCGAAGTCTGGATGGTAGCGATGTTGGGATTAATAAGCACCGTGGAGATTCCCTCCTCGCGCAAGGCTTTCAGTGCCTGTGACCCGGAATAGTCAAATTCGCCCGCCTGCCCGATTTTCAGGGCACCGGAACCGAGTAGCAATACCTTCTTCATAATGATTTATCGGTGATAAGTATAATTCGCCCACAAAATTACATAAATTTTCACTTTCCCGCAACAAAGAGGTATTTCTATATCGATTTTTATGGTATCACTTCCGGGAGTCCGACCATTTTTGGAGTCGGTCATATTCCTCCTTGGTGAGGCGCATGAACGAGCCGTGCTGCGGGGCTGCGACGCCGCGGATGTCCTGGGGGTCGCGGAAGTTACGCATATTTTCATCCGCCACACAGATTCGGTAATGTTTCGGTTTGGAAGAATATTCGATATACGCTATGCGCCAAGTAGGGTCGCCGAAAAGCTGGAAAGCCGAAACGCCCTCGCATTTCTTGTTGCCTTCGAAATCTACATAATCCTCCTCGTCAGGTTCGCTCCATGGGCCGTGGAGGGTAGGGGCTGTGGAGGTGAAGATGCCGGGAGTGCCCCCTTCCTTCTTTATCATCATGTGGTAAAGGCCGTCGGTGTCGAGATAGTTGATGTCGGCGTCGATGGTGGCATAGCCCCAGTCGAAAAGCAAACGGGGTTTCGTAAGTTTCGTAAACGACTCGTCGGCATACGAGTAATACATCCTGTCATACTTTTCACCGTCATCCGGATTCCACAGCGAATAGTAAATCATATACCCACCCTTCTTGCCGTCGGGCCAGACGTATTCGGGATTCCAGAAAATCTGGGGCGCCCATACACGCACGATAGTGGAATAATCCTTGTAAGGGTCGGGCGATTCCGGGTCGCAGAAAATCTCTGCTCCCTTACGGAAATCGAATGTCTTGGAATCCCAGTTGATAAGGTCATCGCTACGAAGGAGGTCGATGCCGTAGTTGTGCCATTTCTTGCTTTTTCCTACGTTCATGTCGGTCGTGACCATCAGATAGCCCGAACCGTCGTGCTTGCGCGTGATGTAGGCATCGCGGGTGCCTCCCTCGATGCGGGCATGTTCTTTCGGGTCGAACACCGGTTTGCCGTCGATAAGGTCATGGAAGTTAAGGCCGTCGCGGCTAAGGGCGTAAGCCGTCCATTCGCCGTCGCCGCTCATGTGGCAATAAAGGTAGCCGTAGTCGCCCTTCTGAAGGTTCTGCGCGGAAGCACACGCCGGGAATGCAGCGGCAGCTACAACCACACACTTGAGGATATTAGACAAGGATAGTTTCATATCAGTTAAAACAGGTTATGAAGTATTTGTTAAAGACAGTTTTATCGTCACATTTGGTTTTCATCTGCAAATATAGCACTAAAAACCGGATATTTCTAAACTTTTCTTTCGCTTAATGAAAAAAGACAACCCACAGTCATATATAAGATTTCTTATGTATAAAAATTTTTATGTATAAAATTTCTTCTTTATAAAAAATTTTATGTATATTTGCAAAAAATAATACCACATCTCATGGCAATATCAAATAAAGTTGGACCTCCGGTAACTGGAGAAGACTTCTACGGGAGAGTCGAAGAACTGGCACGCGCTCATACATATCTTTCTTCCAATCATTCACTTGTATTATCCGCACCTCGAAGAATCGGAAAATCGTCTTTTGCAAAACGACTCATAGAAGATGCCAAATCAAAAGGTTGGAAATGTGTTTATATCGATCTTGAAGGAGTTCGCACAAGAGATGAATTCCTAAATATACTTATCAGCAAATTTGACAAGTCTGGAATATGGACGGAAGCAACAAACTTAGCGGGGGGCATCGTAAATCGGATTTTTGAGAGTGTAAAAGGGATAGGTCCCGTTAAATTCGATTTTTCCCGTCCCGAGGCATCTGAAAATCTATATACTTCATTATCCGAAGTTATAGACCATACGAAGGATACTCTTGTAGTCATCGATGAACTTACATTGTTTCTAAGCATTCTCGACAAAAATGCAAACAATCACCGGGAAGCGGAATTTTTCCTTAACTGGTTCAGGAGTTTAAGACAAGTGTCAGGTAGTAAAATACGGTGGATATTCTGCGGTTCGGTTGGATTGCACAATTTCACACGCATTCGAAATTTGTCTATGACAATAAATGACCTTGTGTCGTTTGATTTCGATGCCTTATCACAGGATGAAGCAAGAGGTCTGATTAAAGCACTCGCCGAATCGGAACACATTTCCATCGACGATGAAGTCATCGCCGGCATCTTAAACAAATTAGAATGGCACATTCCTTATTTCATTCAGTTGATATTCACTAACATTAAGAATCATCCGGATGCCTCAAAAGGAATAACCGAAAAAATTGTATCATCGTCTATCGAAAAACTGGCACACACTGACGAACTAAGCACATGGTCGGAAAGGCTGTCGGAATACAACGGCCAAGAGGATGGAGCACGTCTTGTGCTTAATAGGCTCAGTCAATCAGAGAGTGGACTTACAAAGTCTCAGCTTGTTGCCATATTTTCCCAATATTCAAATGAAAATCCGATGAAAGCGGACAACGAATTGAGCCTAATCCTTAAATATGCTTGAACACGATGGCTACATAATCCGCACAGGAGGTGGGACAAGACGTTTCCGTTCCCCTTTATTGAAGAAATGGTGGCACTACAAGTTTATTGAATAATAATGGCAAACAATGTAATAATTTCTCCCTGGGATAATTTACTGTTTAATGAGGACGCATGCAAAGCAATATCGTCTGAAATAGCCAATAATTTCGGGAGCACCATTCCGCAACCGGTCATTACTATTGGTCAGAATGGGGCAGGTAAAACAACTCTATTGAAACGTATTTATGATTCCGATATATGTCGGGAGATACCCAAGATATGGATTGACGGACGGTCTGTCTTCTGTTCCGAAGATATTATATCACAGGCCCCTCAAGCCAAGGGTACCATAATATTCATAGATGACTTCGATTTCTATTTGACACGCAGTCCGTATGAGAATCAATCCATACTAAGAAGATTTCTCTATAACGAAAATGCGCCTATGATGATTGCTTCAATACGAAAAATACTACCTGCCCTAACGGACTATGACGCACCTTTCTTTGAAGGCATGAAAAACATCTATCTGTCTCCCATCTCGTCTAAGACTATAGATCAACTATTTAGAGAACAAGACAAGGCACGTGCCTTGAAATTAATGAATCTTTTACCCCCTACAATAAAATCGGCAGAGACCGTGTATGGCATCCTACGTGTGAATGATATACCAAAGGAAGATATTGCCATACTGCTTTCCCTTTTTTCTGACCGATACAGAGAATCTTATCAGAACCTGCCAATAAACTCACAGCACATACTTAATGCTTTTGGGTCCGGAGATTCACACATGAAATTGCCCGATATAAGAAATAAAACCCAAATATCGACCAATGTTTTGACCGTATATCTAAAAGGCCTTACAAATATTGGCATTATAAAAGTTGATAAATCTAAAAAAAGGAATACTAAGTATTCTATGAAAGACCCGTTATTCCAATTATGGTTGGCTCAGTCAGCTCAAACCTAAAAGGATTCCTAACTTACTCTGCAGACTTCCACAGAATATAATCTTAATACCGTTGTCTTTTGGGAAAGGGTATAAAAAAACGCTCCTTTCTCAAGGAACGCGTAATTAAATTTAACAAAACAACCTGTAGAGGTAAATATGGCCTCTACCACAATCACTCCGCCTTATTTGCGATTTGCCTCGTGGAGGTAAATCTCGGTGCGTGCAAGGCAATAATTTACCGTTACGAACGCATTGGCGGCTTTCTTGAATAGTTTAACCATAATAACTAAATTAAAAAACCTAAAAACCTGTAAAATGACCGACTCTTCGGTCTTCTCTCTTTTACCTTTCTGAATAATTAACGCTGCAAAATTAATAAATGTTTTTGAATTATGTTGTAAAACATATAAAAAATTTCACTTTTTATTGTTTTTTTGTTTAAGCAGCTTAATATTTGCCTCAAAAAAGCGTCTTAGGCTCCACGATGCCGGTAATCTCCACCTTATGGCCCTTGCTTCCATAAATGATACGTTTTTTGTCGGTCCAGTTGGGTTTCATGTCTGAACACTTCACTGTAAGGGTATAGGTGCCGTGGGGCAATGCAGGCGACAACCATTTCAATCCTTCCGTAAGCGATTTTTTATCCGGATTGTCGTCAGGAATATCTATTTCGTGGCAATAGAAATCTATATAGGTGTGGAAAACCTCTTTGCCGTCCTTCCCTGTAATCGAAACTTCCGCATATCCGCTACCGTCGTCCGATTTTCCAGTAATGCCTATACGGTTTCCGGTGAAAGGTACACTGTATTCATCGCCGGGCCGTAGAAGGGTGCGACCGCCGGCTATCTTGCGCAGCGAAAGGGGAGTGGACTTACCGTCAACAACATTCCACGACTCCATATAGGAAGGAATCGCCATGACGCTGTCCGAGGCCTCTACCGGTAGCCACACATAGGTTGCGGCCTGTCGCTGACGGGGGAATGACCAACGGTCGCCCATATACATCCATTCCCCGTTGTCAAGGGGCAACAGAAAAGAGCATTGGGAATTCCACGTAAGCGACCCCGGGGGACAGAATTCGCCATGGGATGTCCACGGACCCGAGAGGGATGCCGAAGTCCAATACATATTGTCGTTGCGCTCCCATGAAGTAGTGTGTGACGATATCCAATAGTATATTCCGTCTTTTTTCATCATGGCGGGGCTCTCCCCGGCACCTTTCACACCGCTCACCATGCAGGAATCGAGGCTGTGGAAATCTTCCGATAGGCGATAGATGGAGCCGTGATGCACGAGCAGATAACTGCGGCCATCGTCATCGGTGAACGATCCGATATCCCATTTCTTCACAGGCTTACCCTTATAGAGCAACGGCCCCCGGAACTTATAAGGACCGGCGATGTTCTCGCTTGTGGCATAGCAGGTGCAAGGGTCTTTGTATTTAAGATTGTCAGTGTGCATGAGCATCACGTATTCTCCCGTGGCAGGGCAACGCAAAACCTTAGGACGCTCCCCCACACGGTCAGGGCCCATCCTACCGCTGTCCTGACGTTCGAAAGCGCTCCCCTCGAACTTCCATTTTGCCAGGTCGTCGCTCGAATAGCAGCTGAAGCCCGTGAATACGTTGGCGGAATCGGTTTTAAATTCGCCGAACATATAATATTTGCCATTATCCTTGATAATATTTGCCCCATGGGCACTAACGGGTCGGCCGTTCTGGTCATACCAAGGAATGCCGTTGACAACAGTCTGTGCCAACGCGCTCGCAAGCAAGGTCACGTACAGTAACAAAGCGGTTTCCCTTCTAAAAGTCATTCGGGCGGAGTCTCTTCCCATAATTACAGATAGTTTTTGTCATGGTTAATCGTTTCGTCTGCAAAGATAGCCAACACCGCCGACATCTGCAAACCTCTTGCCCCGACAATCACAATAAAAAAATAATTTGGACCACCCCGGCAAGCCAAACTCCTGTCACACAGGGTGGTAACGGGGTGGTCCAAATAGATAATACAAAGTGGTCCAAAAAATCAATATACCATTATTCTCTTGCCATTGACGATGTAGATGCCTTTCGCGAGGCCGGAAATACGTACGGCGTCTCCCCCTCCCAATACGCCCGCACCCGATGCCAAGCCCATTGTGAAAAACGGCATCACCGTTAATAACTCTAAATTTTTTAAAATCAAGGAATCATGTCAGAACAAGAAAAAATAAATCTTTCGGATAGAATAACCGAAGGCATAAGGACCGCACAAAGGAAATTGTTCGAGCGGAAAGCAAAGCTTGGAGAAACTGTGGTAGTGGCCAATGCTGATGGACAGCCCATAACAATAAGCGCCGAAGAAGCCCTCCGACGCCTTAACTCTACAAAACCTTGATTTCCTTAAAAATTTCACAATTTGCAAAAGGAGAAACAATTTCATTATGCACGCGAGTTCAAGATAAAAGACTCTCTTATAAAGGTATCTTCTATCCCAAACTTGCGTGGATAAATTTAATGAAACAATAAAATACGTTGGAAAATACCGGAACTCACAGCACACTCCCTTGTATTTAGCTATCAGCCGCACACTTGTGATGAATAGATTATTACCAATAAACTGCAGATTTTTAATTGCAAATTCAGGGTGCTTTTATTAACTTTACCGCACTTTCTTAAAGTAATCTCGACCGTCTCTTTAGAGATAAAAATCTCTTTGAGGAGAAGTATCGCAGGAATTTCTCATAAGAAACGACCTATTTAAAGAACAGAATTCAATTTTTCCAACTTCAAACGACTTATGGTATGAAAAAAATCTATTTACCAATTCTGATATTTCTAATGTCGGGGGCGGTTTCAGACATTCAAGGAGCATCATGGAACTATCCGGAAGCCACGCAGGAATTACCTTTCGAAGAAGGTATGGGCACACAAGAAAACCCTTACATAATCGTCAATGCCCAACAACTTGCAAATCTGGCATATTATGTCAACAACGGTACACGTTATGACGGCGCATACTTTAAATTGGGAAACGACATTGACTTGAATCCGGGTGTGCAATTCAAAGATGATTTCACCTATACCTCAGCCGACAATATCCAGCCTCAGCAATGGACTCCCATAGGAATAGGAAACGGAAAATATTTTGCCGGCAACTTTGACGGTAACGGGCATAAGATTTCCGGACTTTATCCCAAGGTAATGAAGGGTGAATGGTATTACAATATGCTGGATGGCTTTCCGGGAGCAAGTAATGACGCCTATTATTTTTCGGGATTGTTCGGAGTCGTTTATAAATCCGTCATATCCAACCTAATTATCGACAATTCCTTGCTTATGGCGGATGGAAATACACTCACAGAATGTTTTGCGGGTAATGCTATGCATTTAGGTCTTCTTGCCGGACGCATACAGGATGGTAAGGTTATAAATTGTAAGAATAACGGGCATATTCTTACAGAAAGAACCAACTATACATATAGTGGAGGACTGATAGGCTCAATAAGCGGTGACGTTCAAGATTGCGAAAATCACGGCAATCTCACAAACCGGGAAGCCCCAGAGGAGACCTACTATAATGCCAACATGATAGGGGGTATAGTCGGTCTTGCCAACCAAGGCACATTCTGCAATATGCTTAATACGGGTAAGATAAGAAATGAACAGAAAATAATCGACGGCTATTATGGCGCCGCAAATTCCTGTGGCGGAATTGCATATCAATTATCGACAGAGGGGACCATCAGCAATTTGGAGAACAGAGGCGAAATTTTTAATGGAAGCGGCATTGCAAATTACATCGAAGGAGAGACTCTCAGCTCGCTCTCAAACAACGGGGAGGTCGTCAACGGCAGTGGTATTGCCAATTCTGCGGAAGCCCATGTTATAACCGAATGTAGCAACACTGGCAGCATTACTGCGGAATCTTCTTACTACGGTAGTATTGGAGGTATTTTCAGCTCGGTGCGTTATCTTGGACTTTTTGACTCAGCCGACGCAACACATCATATAAGCAAGTGTTGGAATACGGGGGCTGTAACCCATGAAGGTTCAAACGCCGCAGGTCTGTTTGCTGAATTAGACAACGCCAGCAGTTACGACTACAGCAATGAAAATAACTGGGTAGTGGAAACTTCGTTCAACATCGGCAGAATTACTGCAAATGGAGCACCTAATTATGCGACAGGATATGCCGCTGGCTTAATGATATACGGTCCTGAGAAGTTATACGACTGCTACAACGCCGGCACCTTAACCGGAGATATCACCTACGGTTTGTGCAACGATGTCAAAGAATTGAATCGATGCTTTAATTATGAACAGAAAGAGTATCGAGAAACAATCTCGGGCGAAGGATTATACGTGATAGCCGACTACGTGTTCGGGAGTTATTATTCTCCGGATTTCAGCAAAATATTCTATCTTAGCTTTCAAGACCATCCCGCCGACGGGACAATGAAGTTCGGGACGTCAATGACATCTGAGGAATTTGCAAACGGAACTGTCTTAGCGACTTTTAAAGAAGGCCAACAAGAGTCGCCATGGTTTCAGAATGCCACCGACCGATACCCCAAATTGAACGATATAGATGATACGGTCTCTGCCGGAGTCGATAGCCCAGTCATCACACCGGACGACAATAGAATCTACGACTTATACGGGCGATATGTCGGGACCGATATGAACGCGCTCAAAGCCGGCATCTACATCATGAACAGACGTAAAATATTTGTGCGATAAACATCCCTTTGCAGCCGACTTTGTCATTACACATCACCTACCCAAGGATAGTGCCTGGATTATATTTTCCAATCCAGGCACTATCCTTGTCTCCAAACCACCATCTTTTTCCACAGACAAGCGTACTCATAGAAACCCTTCTCTCAAGACTATGGTCTCCATGACAGGAGCAATCGGAATAGCTGAAACTCTATATTAACTGCTAACACTCCTGAACCCCAAACCGACCAAGAAACTATTTCTACACCCTCAAACGACCATAAAACCGACCAGGAAGCATCTCAAGCCAACCAAAAAGACAATAAATCAATCACCACCGACCAAGAACTGACTGCCAGCGACCAAATAGCCGACTAGAAAACTTAGGATAGACAATTTGCTATTCAGTAAATGAAGAAGCCTTGTTCCAGATAATATGGTCTCCGAATTCTGCCAACAGAGTTTCGTTAGATTTTATAATCCAAAATTTAAAACCCAGAAATTCCGATGTCTTGTCCAATTCCTTTAATATCGTCTCCCTCGAATCCACGTCACGTTTCTTCAGCCACACCCCTATATATCCCTGAAAAGTGTTTATTGACTGTACTACCGCATCATACAGACGTTGTTCCTTAAAATTCCTAAGTTTCTTCTTTCCATTGAAAATCTTATCAAGCAGCTCGATTGTAGAATTAACCGATACATCTTCTTTTGAAGTCATGCTCTGAAATAGAACCGAAGCATTCGGGAAATCGATATTTTGATATATCAATTCTTCGACATTGCATTCAACCGGATTCAATATATTATCATACCTATCCGACTTCTTACCATTGCAATACCCACACCCCAAAAGAAGGTTTGTCCATTCGTACTGCAAATGGGGATGATTCGCCTGACTTTTGTGATGTTCAACCTGATATTCCACAAGCAAAGAACGTTCACAAAGATAACATTTACCATGCTGGTCAGCGGCAAGCTGACTGCTTACATCATCTCCTCTCCAAGATTTCTTTTCAAAAAGAGATTTTGGAACATCCGGACTTTTATATACACGTATCATCCTATCAAATTATTAATCTTGTCGGCGTATTTTATTGTAAGCGAACGGTATGCCCCAACAATTTCAGGTAATGAAGCTTCCGGTATTTTATCAAAATCTTCCAACAACATTCTGGCGTTCATTTTTTCAGAATCTGTAAGGTTCTCTTTTTCCAACAGGCCCTTTAATTCCACATATCGCCTGCGGGCATAATCCGAATCGGTCGATACTCCGAAATAACCTTCGGTAAGGGCTTGATATGAATAATTAGTCAAGTCTGCGATTGCCTCCTGATGCTCAAGGTCATAGGCAGTGGCGTTAGGAAGAGAACTGAGCACAAACGGGGAATGTGTCGATATTATAAACTGAATGTTTGGAAACAAAGTTGTCAACATCGGGAGTATCACTTTCTGCAACTGCAAATGCAAATGAGTTTCAACCTCATCAATCAAGACAATTCCAGGCTTATTGAACTCGGCGGTCAAGTTGCCGCCATCCTGCATCTTAAGTATAAGGTCGGCAACGATATCCAGGATGGCAATGAAACCATCCGACAGTTCGGTAAATTTAAACGCCTTCCCGTTAGTGAGGATTTTAAAGGTATAATCTTTATAGTTAAATTCAAGTTTAAGATCTTTATCCTCAAAAAAATCTTTTAAGATAAATTCAAAACGCCCAAACCATGCCTTTATATGATTGGCCTCTTCAATCTGCCCCTCGTTTCTCGCCAATGCTTCTTGAATTTTTAAATCAGAAAGGAAATAGAGAAGCTGTGATGTCAATGTTATTTTGGAGGAACCGTTATATGACAACGTCGGCTTAGTCGGATTTTTAGGTTCGGAAATGGGGGTTTTACGGGCAGCTTCATAGAAAGAAATAATAAAGTCACCCTTTTTATATGCCTTAACCAAACTTACGGCATCTTCAAAATCAACAGAAATTTTACCGTATAATCTTTTACATCTTTCTTCGCTATTCCTCAACCATTTTTCATATTGCGCCTGTGTGATTTCCGAGTCAACGTTTGTATTTAATCTTTTCTTATCATTTTCTACCCTTTCACGAATTTTAAGGAAAGAAAAATCATCATCTTCCTTAATTTGATCCAAATGATTTGCTATAGCATTCAACAGAACGGTCTTACCGCTCCCGTTTTTACCGGTCAGTATGATATGTGGCGAATTTTCATCTGCCACAGATATATCCAGATTATGCAGATGAAAAAGGTCGTTGATATGAATATTTTTAATATATGGTTTCATATTTAATTTACTTATAAACAAACTACTGACTTTCGGAATCCGATATATTCCTTTTTAGGATTATTGACGGCATCCTAAAAAACAAGAAGTTTACTTACCGGATATATGCAAATTTACGAATAAATTTTAATGAAACAATAAAATGCGTTGGAAAATACCGGAAATCACAGCGAACTCCCTTGTATTTGGCTATTAACCGGCCTGCTAAAATTATGGGGGATTAGTTGTAGGCGTGGAGGGAGTCAAGGTGGTTGACGCCGAAGTAGGTCATGGCTACGGTGAGGATGGCGAAGAGTAGGTAGAGGTGGTAGTTGCGCGGGGTGCGAAGCCGGCGCAGGGATGCGTGGAGGGGGACGGCGTAGTTGAGCATCGTTATCAACGCCCAGGTTTCTTTGGGGTCCCACGACCAGTATTGTCCCCATGACACGTCGGCCCAGACCGCGCCGGAAAATATACCCATTCCCAAAAGCCATACGCCGGGATAAAGCATAGCCAACGAGAGGCGCCGCATACGTTCGCCTGTCGTTGGGCGCACCAACGCCATCACGGCTATCACAAACGTAAAGCCAAGGAGCGAGTATGCCGTCATTACAAGCGAAACGTGGAGCGACAGCCAGGAGGAATGAAGCACGGGCATCAACGGCGTGACGACAGGGTTCACCTCCACCAAATGCGCCACAAGAGCCAAAGCCCCGGCAAACAACATTCCAAGACCTGCAAGCACCGCACCGCCTCGTGAAAACAACAGGACAAGCAATTCGAGCACCATTACCGAGAACTGGAGGGTTTCGAACGTGTTGGAAACGGGCAGCCTGTCAGACAGAATCCATTGAAGGACGAAACATGCCACCGACAATCCCAACGCCGCACAAAGAACCGCCTTAGCCACCCTCCTCAACACCGGCATACCCAACTGTGAAAGAAATGCAAAGAACGCACCTGTGAAAAGAAAGATGAAGATTAGTGTCGAGAAAGGCACGGCATTGTAGAAGAGCTCCAGCCGCACGCGCCAGTCGGGCAACGGTTCTTCGGAAGGGGAGGGGGTTACTATCAGTTCGCCCGAATAAAGCATAAGCACTATACCTACTTTCTCGTCGAGCTCCTCCACGGCGCGGCGACCCTTTTCGCCGAGACATCCATACAAAGGCTCGACGCGGTAATTGCCTACGGAGTCGAAAAGGTCGGACAAAGCGGCATATTTCCCCTGCAGCCCCAAAGCTTCGCGCACACGGCGGTCTTTTACGAGCAAGAGGGGTTCGTTTTTCCATTCCCCGGGGTAAAGGCGCAGGGAAAGGAGGGTCCGTTCGGGAGAAAGCCCCCGGTAGGAAGGTTTGCCGTAAAGTTTCGTCACTACATCGCGCGAGAGGGTGTTGAAAGTAACGGTCCTGCCGCCATATACCACTTGCCGTGTTTTAAGACTGTCGGCGGAGGAAAGCGGCACACCCGCAATCTTCGAGGCTGACGCGCCTACCCCACCCGACGCCAATAACAACGACACCACGGCAAGCGAACGGAGCAGCGCACGGAAACGTCCGCGCGGGGCGACGAGCACAAGAAGGCCCCCTACGGCAAACATCGCATAGCCTGCATAGCTGAGCGGCATGCCGTACGGGTCATGGTTGACCGAGAGTACGGTGGCACCCGAAGAATCGAACGACGACTGGCAGAAACGATAGGCTCGCAGGTCGAGTATATTGTTCATCGAAACCGTGAAAGGTTTGCCGGCGACGGAAAGATGCGACACATAATCGCGCGGCGCAACGCCTCCGGGATAATACACCACCTCAAACCGCTCCAGCCTAATCTCCTCCGGAAGAGGGGCTTCCAACCCGTCGTCGCAGACAAACGCGCTAACCGACTCCCCCTCGGGAATCCTTACGCTTCCCTTCTCGCGGGTGAGCCACGTCAGCAGACCGCCGCCGAGCATGGCTATGAACGATAGATGCAAAATGAAGACGCCCGGACGGCACCACATACGCGAAACGACCGCAGCCGCCACAAGCACGCCTGCGAACGCCACCCACAGCAAAATGAACCACCATGAGCCATAAACCGCAGGGGAAAGGAACGTGGCTACGGCAAGCGAAACCACAACAGCCGTATAGACTATAACCGCAATCCTCTTCATGACGCATGCATGGCCATGCATTCCATCTCTATCAGCCACCCCGGGCGGCACACTGGCGCATATACGATAACGTATGGGGTGGCCGGGAACCTCTCGGCAAACATAGCGCTCACCACAGGATAGTCGGCGGGGTCACGGAGATAGACTATTATCTGCCCTACATGTTCCCAGCCGAAAGAGGCGGCTTTAAGAAGGGACTCCACGTTTTCCCACATGCGGAAAGTCTGGCGGCGTATGTCGCCTTTCCATACAACCTGCCCGCGGTTGTCGATGCTTGCGGTGCCCGACACGAAAAGGTGGCTGCGGTCGTCGTAGTCCACGCTTGTGGCCCGCTCGAACGCCACGCCGTATTCGTAAGTAGGATTGAGATGGTCCGGCGCATTGACTTGACGCATCTGTCCCTCTTTAAGGCCGATAACGGAATAGGAATCCATCCCCACGGCAGCCGTGCGGTCAGCCTGCCGGCCACCGATGCCGGTGCTCGCGATGAAACGGGTGGAAGGGGTAAGCCCAAGCGCCTCAAAAGCCTGGTTGCGTCCTTTCACAACTTCTGCATAATCTACATCTACGTTCTGCACGAAAAGCCACGTGCGCACGCAACTGTCGAGCAAACTCCCCTCCCTCTCGCGAAGCGCCTCTTCAGTGGCGGTAAGCATGAAGAGCATGGCATGGTAGGGGTCCATCCCCGGTCGGGCGCACCCTCCTTCGAAAATGTGGGTATGTCCGAAGGCTTTCACAGAGAACCGGCCGTCGTCCATACGCGCCACTTCCGCATCTTCCACCATCCATACCCAGAGGGCGACTTTCGTAAGGTCGAGCGGCGGTTGCTCCACAATCGACGTGGCGCAGGCATCGTCGGTCGGAAGCGACGGCTGCTGGTTGACGGCATCGCTCAGGAACCAACGCCTGAACACCGGCACCATCGTCGAGCCCAACGACTCCCTCAACTTACCGTATTGCTCCATTACCGATTCGAGTTGCTCCCCAAAGGTGAGGGCGGAATTGTCAACTGTAATTATAGTGTGGGCTTCACGTTTTCCGGAAGAAGCCTCAAGTATTTTGGTTTTAATCATTTCGCTCCGTTGTTAATCCAGTTTTTGATAAAATCCTTTTTACTGTCAGTGAGGAGATTGGCATGGTTGAACGCCCAGGAAGCCGAAACATCCGTTGCCACCGCCTGCCAGAGGACAGACGTGTCGGCATCACCCGGCACCACACGCGTCTCCCCGGCGACCACCAACGAGGATGCATTTACCAAAGCGTCGTACGATGCCTCCGGCCTGAGGTCGAGCGAGGCGGCCGCATGTCCCGTGGCTCCATGGCACTGCGTGCAGGAGCTTGAGAAAACTTCGCGCTGTATTGCGGGATACATCGCCACATCGAGTTCCCCGATGTTGAGAACCAATGTATTGGCGGAGGCATCGGAAGCATCGGCGGTGGCAAATGTCATCACCCTCTTGCGAAGCCTGTCGATGAGGCACACTTCGACGGTGTTGACATCGAGCGGGATATTCGACAACATTACATCGTCGGCACCGTCGCCGACGGGTTTCGAGGACACGGCGAAATCGTCGCCGTCGCGGAAAGCCGCCAAGGCCACGGAATATTGCGGCAGACATTCGTAGTCGGAACAACCCGACACCACACCGCGCATCGACACCGTCAACCCCTCGGAATCTACGGAAGAACCACCTTCGTCATAGATTCTGCCGTCGTCGCACGATAAGAGGGCGACCGCCATCAGCAAAACAAGTGAAATAGAGCAACGCATATCCATCAGAATGTATATTGAATCTGTACGGTTGCGTTATGCTGCGCCAGACCGAGGTCGTCGTTGTCGCGGTCGAGCTGCGTCTTATGGCCGGTGCGTCCGATATAGCGGTACATTGCCTGTAGCTTCAGGTTGACCCCTTTGAAGTAATAGTTGACACCCACGGCAGGCATATTGAGGAATCCCCCCTTGTCGAGTCCGTTGCGGTCGAGGAAATCGTAACGGAGGGCGGGCTGCACACGGTCGCTGACAAAATAACCGGACTGCACATAGCCGCCGAGATAATTGAAAGAATCGTCAATTTTCTGACGTTTGGTAAACCCTACGTGCATGTAATAGGCCTCCCCGGCAAGATAGAGACGGTTGTGCATCCACGCCATTTCGAGACCGGCACGGAAATCGTTTGTGCTCTCGTTTTCGCTCTCGACGTTGATAGAGGCGGAAGCGCCGATAAGCAGTTTGTTGAGGTTAAGTTGGTGGGGATTACCCTGGGTGGCGGGCATCACGCCAAAAGGCTGGAACGTGAAGCGTCCGGCGTAGAGTAGCGACGGGATATGCCAGTCGTCGCTGAAGGTCTTCGTCGCACTGTTTGTAGCGGAACCGGTACCGTTGAAAATACCAACCTGATAGCCCCATTTATCCTTGACCATACCGTGCAATTCCACCCCAAGGTCGAATCCCGTCATCATTGAGGGGGTGACGGCATTGAGGGAATGGGGAAGGATTACCGGCGCGGTGAGCGAAACCGGAAGGGTAGGGAATAGGGTTTCACCAAGGGTGGTGAGGGTGGCATGGGTGAAAGGGGTCTTGAACTTCCCGATCCTTACGCCGAACTCGTCGCACACCTTCATGTCCGCCCAAGCCTGCTGGAGAAGCGCACCCCCCGAGGCTGCGGCGTTTATTGAAAGGTTGTAGGTGATAAAGCCGAAGGCGCGTCCCGTGAAGCCGAGAACGGCGTAAGGAATCGAGAAGCCCGTGTTGTGGACGTTGTCTTGGTTGTATGCCGGGTCGAGGCCTTCGGAATCATAATAGTTGAAATCTGCGGCAGTCTGCACCATCAGGTAGGGTTTGAACTCGAACTTGCCGTTGGCACTTCGCCAGACGAACCCTTTGCGTCCGGCAAAGGATACGACACCGTTCTCTGTGTCGGCGTCATATTGAGCCGAAGCGGATAGGGCGAGGAGGGAGGAAAATATAATTAGAAATATCTTTTTCATGTTGCTTGATGTGGATTGTTATTTTGGGGAATAGGGACTTTAAAGTCTTTAAGGACTTTAAGGACCTTAGAGTCTTTAAACCTTAAACTTTAAACCTTAAACCTATAAGCTTTCAAGGAATCGGACGAGGGCGTCGCGGTCGGTTTTGGGCATCTTGCGGAAGAGGTTTTTCGAAGCCTCCCCTTCGCCGCCGTGCCACATTATCGCCTCTACGAAATTGCGGGCACGTCCGTCGTGCAAGAAATACGTGTGACCGTTCACCTTCTCCTGGAGTCCGATACCCCAAAGAGGGGTAGTGCGCCATTCGTTGCCCATTGCAAGACCGGACACATAGTTGTCGTTGAGGCCAACGCCCATAATCTCCGATCCCATGTCGTGGAGAAGGAAATCGCTATAGGGGTGAATGGTCTGGTTGCCGAGCCAGGGGAGTTGCGTGCCGTTGAGGAGTGTGCTTCCTCCGGGGCGCGTATGGAGCGTGGTGACGTGGCATAGATGGCATTTAGCCTCATAGAATTTCTGCTCGCCGAGCTTCACCTGGGGGTCGTTGACTTCACGTCGCGCCGGCACCCCGAGGCTCTGCATGTAGAGGTCAACGTTTTCCATCTCTTCGGTCGATACGTCGAGTTTGTCGTAGAGAAGCCCCATCATCGAGCCCTGCGACATCTGAATCTGGCCTTCACATATCTCTTCGGGATAACGGCTGTTGGTGACGCCCATGTCGCTCGAAAAGCCGAGTTCCACCGTGAGGTCGGCATGCTGCGCCTTGTTGCCGGAGAGTCCGAGGCTCCTAACGCCGCGCTCTGTGATATAGTTGCAACGGCCGGAGATGCCGTATTCGGGGTAATTGCTTTTACGTGCAAGGGCTTCGATTTCGAGAGGGTCGATAGCCATCATCTGCCCCATGCCAACGTGGCGGAGAGGGATGCGTACGGTGCAGAAAAGGTCGGCCGGCGCAATTTCCCCCTTATACCAGTCGGTTATGGTGTAGGTGGGCTTAGCAAGCTCGTAGGTTTCGCCATCGGGGAAAGAGAAGGTCTCGTAATCCCAATCCACGTGTACTTTACCTTCCGGCTTCACGCCATAGATAGCCTGGTCGTGGATAACGCGGCCGTAATCCTGGAAGAAAGCCCCGTTCTTGCGCGTGACATAGACCAGCATGGCAGAGAATCCGTAGGGACCGGACCCCTTGTCGGCCCATCCTGCGGGTTTGGTGCGTCCGGCGTTGCTGTGGCAACTCCCGCAGGAGTAGCCGGCATAGACCGGGCCGAGACCGCCGCCAAGGCCGTTGGAACTGGTGCGCATGTCGTCATAAAGTTTGTCGCCTCGGATGAAACGGGAGGAATACGTGCCGCTCACCCAGTCTGCGGGACTGTCGTAGGCTTTCGACGAGTTCATGAAAATGGACGATGTCCCGGCCGACAATTCATAGCCGGCCGGAACTTCCACGTCAAGCACATCGAGGCCATCCTCATTGCAAGAGGAAAGGGCAGCTGCGACAGTTATCATTGCCAAATACTTTCGTGTCAAAGCGTTGTTAAGTTATCAGTTGTCAAATCCAACCAGAACAACCAAGTTGCAACCAGTTTTTATGAAGAATTATTTAAAAACACATTCTGGTTGTTCTGGTTTGTATATTGTCGGGAATCAGTTGACTTTGCGGGGTTGGCCGTTTTTGAAGAGGAGGAATTCGAGGGTGTGGAATCCGCGCACATTCTGGGCGGCCTCTACCTTATCTTCATCGTCGCCGTCACCCCAGTGGAGGTCGTCGAAATTGCCGGAATTGATGTGGTTTACGATAGCGTCCTGGTCGAGGGGCCAACTGTCCATATTCGGGTCAAGGCCGAGGGCATAGACAGGACCGAAAAGGAACGCCTCGCTCTTTTCCCACGGTTCGCGCGACACGAGCCACGCGTTGCAAGCGTTTTCAAACGTCTTGTTTGACGGAGTCTTGGCAAACGCCTGTATCGAGGCCAAGAGGGCTGCGTTCTTCTCAGCGAGGTCCTTGTAGGTAGGAAGTATCACGTTATCAACATAGTTCGTAACGATGGCATCAAGGCGGCTGTCATAGCTTTCGCCAAGACCGGACAAGAGGGGTTTAAGTTCTTTATCAATCAGATTTTCAAGCTTCTCGCACGCATCTTGGGCAGCTTCCGATTCAGTGCATACGATGTTGTTGCGGAAAGGCTGCGGAATATTCAAGATGGCATCGTATGCATCGGTAATGGCAGCCACAGCACGTGTATCAAGGTCGGCATTGACAGACTTCACGAGGGCAGAAATCGAGTTTGAGGCGACAGTGTTGTCAAGGCTTCCGAAGTAGGAATTGCAGATGGAAAGGATATTGTTGGAATAGTCGTCGCGAGAGTGCCAGCTATACCAAGACTCCACTGCATAAAGGGCTTCCTCTGTTTTGCCTTCCTTATACTTCCTGGAGGGGTCGCCAATTTTCGAGGAGCCCACCTCATTGGCAATGTTAGAACAACCATCAAGAATTTGCTCGATGCAGCTGATTGCGCTTCCATAAGGATAGGCGTTGTGGTTCTTGAAAATGTCTTTAAATGCAGCCCCCTTTTCGTAGCTCTCATTCCACGAATCGTAGAGCGACTTCGAGTCGGTAGCGAGGAGGTTGGCTACAGCCACGGCATAGTTGCCCCAGCTTTTCGCATTGTCGGCTGAATAGTCAAGGTCTTTTGCATCTACAGTCGGTGTGTCGGGATCATCGGGTTTGGGGTCGTTGCTGTCGCCACAAGAGGAGAGGGATGCTGCAGCGAGAAACATACCGCCGCAAAGGAGTGAAATCGTTTTTAAAATTTTCATATTTGTTGGTTTTTTGGTTTTTCGGATGGAGGTTGGGGTTTAAAGTTTAGGAGGGATTAAAGTCCTTAAGGTCTTTAAGGTCTTTAAGGACTCTAATGACTAACCACTAACGACTAATGACTAATAACTAACGACTAATGACTAATCACCGGCGGAAGAACCAGCCGATGTAGGCCACGCCGATGGAGAATTCGTTTTCGCTGGTATAGGGGCCGGTGCCGAACACTTTGGAAGTACCTATCTGGCGGGTGGAATAGTCCGCCTTCACCACAAGGTTGGGAAGTGCGAACCAGTTGAGACCTGCAGTCCATTTGCTAACCTCAAGGCGCAGATCGGCGGTGGCAGGTTTCTCTACCACTTTCTGCGGATTGAAATATTCATAGCGGCAGAAAGGCATCAGCGTCGGGCATCCCGCGATTGAGAACACATTGCCGAAATTGAAGCCGATTTCCGCGCCATAGCTAAGTGCATTTTTAGCAACGGGGGTAAGGCGACTGTAGGGGGAAGCGTTGGGTAATTTACCGTTGCGGTTGTTCACGGCAGTAGTGTTGCCGATATGGCCGTATGTTACATCGGCACGTGCCGCCAGATATTTGTTGCGGTATTGTGCGTCCCAGGTAAAGATTTCCACCGGTATGCGTCCGAGGCCGGCATAGGTCTGCGACTTGTCGGAGTTCGACCCTGCGTTGCGGCAATAATAGAAGGAAATGCCGGTGCGCAGGCCCGGCACCCCGCGCCAATCGATGCGCGCCACATATCCGGGGGAAGTGAAATTGTCGTTTTCAAAAAATCCCTGCTTACCGGAAGCCACCCACGTGTCGCGGTCGAAACCGTTGGCGTTGAGGCCGGTAACCACCATAGCCTGATAATCGAAGGTGCCATATCCCTTTCCGAACGTACCGAACACTTCGATTCCCGTTTCATGCCATGTGGAAGGCATCATAACGGTCTGGCTTTCGGGGCGGATGGTGCCGAAGAAATTGATAGGCTCGTGATGGGCGTTGGTGAGACCGACGGGAACTACAACATGGCCCGCCCTGACGTTGAACTGAGGCACTATAAGCCGGGTGATGTGAAGCTGCTCGAGAGCCACCTCACCGCCTTTCTCTATTTCCGTTTCATACTCGCCGTTCTCGTTGCCTTCGAGTTCCACGGCAGTGCCTGTGCCTCCTGCCTCGAATTCTATTTCCGCACCGAGAATCCATTTCGGAGTGAACTTATAGTCGAACCCGAGGGTGAAACGGGGAATGGCGATTGTGTTGCGATGGTCGCGGGTGGAACCCTCCTTCTGGAAACGGTTGATTCCGTAATCCTTAAAAGAGGCTACCATTTCGCCGTAACTGCCGAAACGGAACCGGCTGTAGCCGGCAGTGTCGGCATGTTCCTGCGCCGAAGAATGGAGGGGGGAGAGGAGGGCGGCAAACGCCGTGGCAATCATGATGTGTTTGACGGTCATTTCTTAGATATGTTTTTTACACTGCAAAATTACTGCCTCCAAAAGCCCCGTGAAATACACACGAATCGGTAAATTTTCATCCTCCAATACCTATTTTTGATGATTAACGGACGGTTTACGTAGGAAAATAATGGCAAAAGGACACAATCGCGGATTGTTTTCGGAAGAAATTATAGTTACCTTTGCATATTGAAACACAACTAACCTCCCGATATGAAAAAAATAATGGTTTTCGGCATGGCTTCGCTCTTGGCGGCGAGCGCCGGCGCCGATATTCTGAAGGTCGATTCGTTCGATTATTACGGTCCGTTTCCGGTGCATACACCGTTGATGATTGACTCTGTGGATGTAAAAGGCAAGAAATTTCTCGACGAGAATATCTCTGCCGCCCCATCCTCGCTGCGTCTCCCCGGGGAAGGCACGAAAATGAACGGCATAACCTCCGCCCCGGGATATGACTCACCCGCCGTGCATATCCTCTCGTTCAACTTCGAGAACGCATCTTACTCCACCCCGACGCTTTCTGTGAAAGGGGTCGGCAATTATACAGCCTATCTCAATGGAAAAAAGACCGACGGCGACAAACTCACCCTGCGCCCGGCCACACACCGCATCGACATCCGCTACATCTCCCTCCCCGGCGCCGCCGCGGATTCGCTGAAAGTTGAACTCAAGGCAGACAACGACGCATCCCTCACGCCGAGGAACGACGGCAAACGCAGGTTCACGCTCGAAGACGTGCTCCACGGCAACCGCATCAGTTCCGCCGCCATTTCCCCCGACGGGAAATATATGATCAACGGATATGCCACCAACCGGCGCGGCGGCCAGACGAGCCACCTCTATAAGGTGGTGTCGCTTGCCGACGGCAAGACCGTGGCGGAACGCCCGGACTATCTCCGGTGGATGCCTTCAGGCTCACGCTATTACTTCACGCGCTACAACGTGGAAGGGACGGAACTCGTGGCGGTGGATGCAACCACAGGAGTGGAACAGATTGTGACCGCCTCGCTCCCCGACGATGCATGGGCGACGATAACGCCCGATGAAAAATCGCTTATCCTGACCTCTTCGGAAGAGGGACGCAAGGAGGACCCAGGGGTATATGAGATAATCCAGCCGGAAGACCGCCAGCCGGGTTGGCGTAACCGTAGCCGACTTTCGATTCTCGACCTTGCCACAGGCGTTGCCTCTCCGCTTACTTTCGGCAACCGCAACGTCTTCCTCCACGATATTTCCGACGATTCACGCCGCCTGCTCATCGGCACGAGCCAAAGCCGTCTGGAGAAGCGTCCCACCACCCTCAACGCGCTCTATATCCTCGACCTCGCCACAATGAAAGCCGACACATTGGTGAAAGGCGACGGATTCATTGGGAAGGCCCTGTTCTCGCCCGACGGCAAGACGGTGCTTCTCGCAGGTTCGCCGGAAGCTCTCGGAGGCATCGGGAAGAACGTGCCGGAAGGGAGGATTCCGAGCATGGTTGACAACCAGCTCTTCCTCATCGACGTGGCGACGAAGACCGTAACCCCGCGCACGAAGGAGTTCAATCCGTCGGTCAACGATTTCGCCTGGAGCCGCGCCGACGGCATGATCTACTTCAACGCAGAAGACCGCGACAGGGTCAATCTGTTCCGTCTTAACCCCTCCACAGGAGCCATAGCCGCCATCAAACTTCCGGAAGAGAACGTAAGCTCCTTCTCGGTAGCCGACAGCGGACGCACCCTGCTCTGGACGGGGGAAAGCGCGTCGTCGCCGCTGGCCCTTTACGCACTCGACACCAAGTCGCTCAAATCGCGCCTGCTCGCAAGCCCGAAAAGCGAACATATAGCCGACGTGCAACTCGGCAAGTGCGAGGCCTGGGATTTCGTCAATTCGCGTGGCGACTCCATCTGCGGACGTTTCTATCTTCCGCCGGATTTCGACCCGTCGAAGAAGTATCCCCTCATCGTTAACTATTACGGAGGTTGCAGCCCAACGAGCCGTAACTTCGAAAGCCGCTATCCCCACAACGCATACGCGGCGCAAGAGTATGTGGTGTATGTACTACAGCCGAGCGGAGCCACTGGCTTCGGTCAGGAATTCTCTTCGCGCCACGTCAACACGGCCGGCGAAGGTGTTGCGCAAGACATCATCGAAGGCACTAAAGAGTTCTGCCGCCAACACCCATACGTGGATGATAAGAAAATAGGGTGCATAGGTGCATCATACGGTGGGTTCATGACACAATACCTGCAGACCGTCACCGACATTTTCGCGGCGGCCATATCCCACGCCGGCATCAGCGACCATTCAAGCTATTGGGGCGAGGGATACTGGGGCTATTCCTACAGCGAAGTTTCCATGGCGGAGTCATACCCCTGGAGCCATCCCGACCTCTATGTGAAACAGAGCCCACTCTACAATGCCGACAAAATCCACACACCGCTCCTATTCCTGCACGGCGACAAAGACAACAACGTGCCGGTAGGGGAGAGCATACAGATGTTCACCGCCCTGAAACTCCTCGGACGACCCACGGCGTTCGTGGCTGTGGCCGACCAGGACCACCACATCCTCGACTACGACAAACGCATAAAATGGCAAGACACCATCTTCGCATGGTTCGCCCGCTATCTGAAAGACGACCCCTCCTGGTGGGACGCCCTTTACCCCGCCACCCCGCTCTGAAAGTACCGGTTTAAAAAAGTATTCGTAAAATTTTAAATACAGGGACACACCTCCGGCATATATTGTTTGAGAATCAGATTGTTAATCAAACATGCCGGAGGAATGTCCCTACATATTCGCCGGTTTTTCAGTAGAAGGTTAAAAAATTTTTTGGCGGGGGATGCAGTATCCGGGGGTTTTGTGTATCTTTAAGGTGTGAAGTGTAACCTGGACATCGACAACCGAGAGCTTGTGGAGGAGTGCAAGGCGGGTAGCAAGGAGGCGCTAAACCTTTTTTACACCCGTTTCGCACCCCGCATGCTCAGCGTGATACGCCGCTACGTAGCCGACCCGCAGGATGCCGAAGACATCCTCCACGACGGTTTCATAATAGCCTTCACACGCCTCAATTCTCTGCGCGATTTCGACCACGTGGATTATTGGCTCGCCACCATCATGAAAAACCTCTCCCTGCGCTTCCTTCACAACCAGGATGTGGCCTCAATGCTCCATGAAATACCGGAAGTGGAAGACACCCCCGATTTCGAAGAGATAATAGATTTCACAACCCTCGAATCCTTAATCAGAAAACTGCCGCCGGGCTACCAGAAGGTGTTCCGTCTGGCCGTGCTCGAAAACAAATCGCACAAGGAAATAGCCGGCATACTGGGCATAGCCCCCAATTCTTCTTCATCGCAACTGTTTCATGCCAAGCTGATGATGCGCAAACTCATCACCGACTACAGGAAACAAGCCGGACTCCTGTCGCTACTTGTGCTAATCGTAGCCGGAGGGTTATTACTGTTTCAACCCTCACAAACCAAGGTTACCGACAATATCTTGAGCGACAACCTAATATCCACCGGAAGTAATATTATAAAAAACAACGAGCCAAACGACGCATCTTCCCTCGCCAACAATCCCCAACCCAAAAACGGACAACAAAAAACGAACAACGGAAAACGGACAACGGACAACAAAAAACAAAAATCCGGAAACCATTCCCTCCAATTTCATCGCGAAGGAAGACAATAGAATTCCCGACTCCGAAACAACCACAACGGAAAACAGACAACCGACAACTGACAACGGAAAACGGACAACTGACAACTCTCACACCGAACTTCCGTCCGTAGCAAGCGGCTGGTCGTTCGGAGCAGGTGTCAATACCGGAATAGCCGGATTCGCCAACCTCAATTCCATCAGCGACACCGACTATATGGGAAATGAGACGGATCCAGGGAAAAATCCGGACGATGACGGACAGACATCCTCCACAAAAAGCATGCCTCCTTTCAACGCGACAAGGGCATCTTCCCCGACATTCAGAAACTACAACGACGTTTCACATCACAATTACCTTCCAATCTCGTTCTCGCTGACCGTAAACAAAGCCCTCGGCAACGCCATAAGCGTGGAAACAGGATTGACATATACCTACCTTCATTCCACTTTCGAAACCACCGTCTCGAAAAGCCATGCACATTGGCACTATCTGGGAATCCCATTGAAAATAAAACTCGATATGCTCTCAGAGAAAAGATTCAGGTTATATGGATCGGTGGGAATGCAGGTGGATTTCCCGTTATATTCGGAAGCAAACGTGACGACAATACAAGGGTCCCCCGACCTTAAGGCAGGACGCTTCACGGCATCTACGGTATGGTCGTTGTCGGCAAGCTACGGAGCGGCACTTAAAATTTCAAATAAAGTGGAAATTTTTGTAGAACCCACATTGCAATATCATTTCGAACATAACCATCTCGTACCCAATATATGGACCGACAATCCATGGGGCTTTTCACTCCCCATAGGTTTCCGCCTCAACCTATAAAAATCTGCCATGCCATGCAGTATAGGGGCAATTACCGTATCATATAAATAAAGACCATAATGTTTTTAAATGATGATTAAACCATATTTCAGAATTTCCACATTGCTTTCCCGTCTCTGCGCTGCAGGGCTGGCATTGCTTGGCTTCGGATGCGCCTCCGACACCCCTGACAACCCAGAAATCTGTATGTACGGCACACCAATAGGTTCATTCGAAATCAAAGGCACCGTAACCGATGAGAACAACAAACCTGTAGCAAACGCCGAAGTCCGAGTCACCGAACCTAAACTTCCATCTGGCGTATATAGTATGGCGACTGCAAAAACAGATGCACAAGGGAATTATACGGCACAAGGGACTGATTTCCCATTGAAAAATCTGAAGGTGGTATGCCTGCCGGGAGAAGGAGTGCTCGATGCCGATTCTACATCGGTGGAAGTAAAATATGTGAAAGACAAGCATGACAAGAATGAATGGAACTCCGGGAAAGCCGAGGCAACGGTCAACTTCAAGCTCAAAAAGAAACAGTAAGGAAAGAATCAATAACCGAACAACAGGCTAATGAAACCTTTAAATCTCAAGCAGAGAATCGCACTCGAACTCAACCGCAAAATCAGATCGGAACGCCGGAGGGAACATCCCCTCCGGCAACTGTTCTGGGAATGCACCTGGCGTTGCAACCTTTCGTGCCGACACTGCGGAAGCGACTGCAAGCACGTTTCGACGGTTCCCGACATGCCGGGCGAAGATTTTATCAAAGTGTTGGATTCATTGCTGCCGCATGTGGACCCACATTATGTCAACATCGTGATAACCGGGGGCGAACCGCTCATGCGCGACGACCTGGAAACCATAGGACGCCAAATATATGACCGGGAATTCCCATGGGGGATAGTTACAAACGGTCTCTTCCTCACTCCCGAAAGGTTTGACTCACTGCGTAGGGCCGGGCTCCACAACATAACCATAAGCCTCGACGGCACCGAAGACACCCACAACTGGATGAGGTGTAATCCCGAATCTTTCTCCAAAGCTTACGAAGCAATCTCAATGACGGCAAATGCCACAGACCTCAACTTCGACGTGGTGACGTGCGTAAACCGACGCTCACTACCGAAACTGACGGAACTGAAGGAACTTCTCATTCATGCCGGGGTGAAACGCTGGCGTTTGTTCACAATCTTTCCGGCGGGCCGTGCAGCCCTTTATCCGGAATTCGAACTGACCGCCGAAGAACTCGACACACTTATGAAATTCATCTCGGAAACACGCAAGGAAGGAAGAATACACCCTTCTTTCTGCTGCGAGGGTTTTCTGGCAGGCTATGAAGGCGAAGTGCGCGATTATTTCTTCGACTGCCAGGCGGGAGTGACGGTGGCATCGGTGCTTCTCGACGGCGGCATTGGGGCTTGTCCGAGCATACGCGCAGACTACAGGCAGGGCAATATCTATGAAGACGATTTCTGGGCAGTCTGGCAGAATAGATATGAAAAATACCGCAACCATGACTGGATGAAAACCGGGGAATGCGCCGACTGCTGCTTCTGGCGTTATTGCGAGGGCAACGGGATGCATCTGCGCGACGGGAAGGGGAAACTGATGCACTGCCATCTTACGGCGCAGCGCGATATAAAGGCGTGAGAATCACGTGGGCACATTTGTTAATGTTAAAAAATAAGGGTTAAAGGATATTTTTTCAGATTGAATGAACCAACTTGCCGCCGGTCATGTTTTAGAGTCATAACAAATGCTAAAAATCAAAGATTATGAAAAAGTTATTCCTTACCCTTATCGCAGTGATCGCCACAAGTCTGGCGGGCTTCTCTCAAATTACCCTTGACGATGCCTACACATCACTGGTGAATCTTCCGGGCATGACCGAGAAGCAGGTTGACAACGTGCAGCTGACACCCGACGCTCAGATTACAAACCTTCAGGCGGTGGTGTGCAACACATCGCGCTATAGTCAGGAGTTCGTATATACCTACGAAAGCCTCCCCATCAACAATATGCTCATCGGCGCCAACAACCAGGAGGAAATGGCATGCGCCTTCACGGAGCCGGCTGTCAACGGAGTCTATAACGTGCTCTTCATAGTAGGAGAAAAAGGCGGAAAGATGGTAGCGGCCTACGGACAGACCAATGCCGCAGGAATCGAGGCAATCAGGAACTGCGAGGTGAGCATGGAGGGCGACCAGCTCATAATGGCGGTGGCTCCGCAAATCGACGTGGTGGAGGTAATCACCATGCAATACGCCCAGCAGTAATCATCCTGCACCTCTCTCCATCATTACCTACGCCTTCGGGCGGAAGGTAGAAATATAATAACCCATCACGCTAAAAATCAAAGATTATGAAAAAGTTGTTTCTTACCCTTATCGCAATAGTAGCCACCGGTCTCGCCGGATTCGCACAGACCACTTTGGCAGACGCATATAAATCACTGTCGGGACTTTCCGGAATGTCGGAGCAATCGGTAGGGAAAGTTGCCGTAGGACAATCAGCCGCCATCAACAATGTCAAAACTTCCGCCGTGAGCGTAGGAGAAGGACAGGTGCAGGCATACCGCGACAAATTCGTATGGATGACCGAAAACCTCCCGGTGCGCAACATGATTATCGGAGCCAACAACCAGCGCGAACTTGCAGCCGTTTATGCAGTGCCGGCAGGGGGAGGACTCTATAATGTGCTTATTCTCAAAGGCAACACGCTCGACGGCACCTTCTCCACTTCCTATGGACAGACCACCAAAGCCGGCATAAACGCAATACGCAACTGCCAGGTGACGATGGACAGTTCGGAACTCGTACTGACCCCGGCAGCAAGTTCCGGTTCGGGAGCGTTCATCAGCATGACCGACTGACACACCAATCCATTTTTATATAAGTCTTTATTAAATTGATTCAGAAAAATCCCGCCCGTAATTACGGAGCGGGATTTTTTAATTGAATCCTTATAGGTTCAGATACGTTTTCAATGCCTCCACATATTCTTCAAAGGCTTTAACCCCTTTCGGGGTTATCGAGCAAGCAGTACGGGGTCGTTTCCCCGACATCCCTTTTTCAATCGATATATAACCTGCCGAAGAAAGTTTGTCGAGCTGTACGCTAAGGTTGCCTGCCGTAGATTCGGTTTTCTCCTTGAGATAGACGAAATCAGCTTCCTCCACATTCATCAGAATGGACATGACGGCAAGCCGGAGCTGAGAGTGCAGAAGCGGATTAAGTTCTTTCATCTTTGTAATTTCGCTTTATGATTTAGAATATGGCCAGGAATCACCATCATGCAGACGAACGCCAACATGAAGAGAGGCATGAACCAATGGGCATACAACGTGATTCTCCCTACGATGCAACACAACGAGAACATCCCGACCGCCAGGCCGACACATCCTCCGAATATCAACGATTTTTCTTTAAAGACAATCCCCTGGGCTATTTCGGCAAACGGAACTATTATCAAGGCGAACACAAACCAGGAACTCCATGTGTCAACCCCTTTTATAAAAAGAAATCCCAAGCATACGGCAGTCAGGGCGATGCCGCAGAAACCCACTACCGACCAAATCTGCGACGTGATTCTGTCGGAATAGTTCTTTACGTTTCCGTCGGTTTTCAACTTGCGCGACATGATTGGAGTAAGCGTCCCTCCGATGATCCAAATGAGGAACCAGAGCCAATTCCACGAAGGGTTGTGAGTCGCAGCGACCATTATCCAGACGAGGGCGCACACGGCTACGCACACATAGCCCCACATCAGCATGATGTTGCCATCGCCTATGTAGCGTTGTTTCGTACGGGCTATCATCGAAGTAATTACTTCGAGACTCTCCTTTTCGGTAAGTTTTCTGTCTTCCATTTTAAGAAACAATTTCGAGAACATGGCATGAAGTTTTTTACAGATTCATGACCTCATTCTCAGGTTTTACATTTGGTTTATTTTATAAACCATTTTACTCTGAAAAAAGGACGGTCGCGCGATTCCGCCCTTCATTCAGCGGCAAAGTTAATAAGGTTTATAATATAAACCAAATTTTATCTGAAAATTTTACGAAAAAATTTTCAGACTCGAATCACTCTTTCATATTAATTTTTATTTATATCAACATCAGCCTCCGAAATAATAGGCACATTCACGTAAATAATATCGTAAAATGTTGATTTACCGAATATTTTTCATAACTTTGCGATATAATATATTACCAACCCATATATGGAAGGGAACGATGATACCAAACTTAAACCAATAGATGGCGGCTCTAACTTGCCATTACTGCCTATTGAGAATCTAATTCATGTTATTAGAGGTCAACAGGTTATGCTTGACAGCGATTTGGCTCGATTGTATGGAGTGGAAACTCGTGTCCTAAACCAAGCAGTAAAGCGTAATATTGAGAGATTCCCGGAAGATTTCATGTTCCAGCTTACCAAAGAAGAATCTCAGAACTTGATATCGCAAAATGCGACATCAAGTTCAAGATCACAAAATGTGACCTTGAACGTTGAGAGAGGAAAGAATATAAAGTATATGCCTTATGCGTTCACTGAAAATGGGGTTGCCATGCTTAGTAGTGTGCTTCGATCCAAAACGGCAATAGAGGTAAATATACGCATTATGAGGGCTTTTACTTCCATGCGGAGTTTTATGATGAATAATGCCCACGTTTTCCAACGTATTGAAACAATCGAGCACAATTATTTGCTAATTAATCATCGTCTATCGGAACATGATAAGAAATTTGAAGAAATCCTAACTCGTCTTGACGATAAGGAGTCGGAACCCATAGAAGGATTTTTCTTTGAAGGTCAGATATTCGACGCATATTCGCTCATATCCGATTTAATAAGAAAAGCCAAACAGAGAATTATTCTCATAGACAACTACGTTGATGACCGGATACTGAAAGTCCTGACAAAGCGCAAAGAGGAGGTGTCGGCAACTATCTTTACAGATCCTCGCCATTCACAAATTAATACCGATTTAAAACGCCATAATGCCCAGTATCCACGAATAGAGGTAAAAACATGCACAAATGTACATGACAGATTCCTGATAATCGACGATACCGTTTATTTCATAGGAGGATCCATTAAAGACCTTGGAAAGAAAATTGTGGCATTCAGCCGGATGCATCAGAATCCCGATAGTATTCTTACAAGACTTCGATAATCTTTGCATTTACCCGAACCTGCATTAATTTAATTCGCTGATTTAACGATAAAATTCCGTAAATTTGCATTTTCATGAACAAACTCTATGGAAGAAAACAAGAAAAATATATTCCAACCGATAGTCGAAAGTCAGGATATTTTATCCGGACAAGTAACGGAAAATGAGATAATCATCTATCAACCAGACTCTACAATAAAACTCGAAGTAAGGATTGAAGATGACACCGTATGGCTGAATCGCAATCAAATAGCACTACTGTTTGATCGTGATATTAAAACTATTGGAAAACATATTGCCAATGCATTAAAAGAAGAATTGGACGGTATTCCAACTGTCGCAAAATTTGCGACAGTTCAAATGGAAGGTAAACGGGCTGTCACTCGCAATATTGAATATTATAATATTGATGTTATTATTTCCGTAGGATATCGAGTAAAATCCAAACGCGGCATTCAATTCAGGGTATGGGCTAATAAGGTATTGAAAGAATATCTTTTAAGAGGTTATAGCGTCAACCAGCGACTTCTTTATATGGAGAGCCGCATCGACCGTCGCCTTTCGGAACATGACCAACAAATCCGGGAACTTTCAGGCAAAGTCGATTTCTTCCTTAAAACATCGTTACCACCACGCGAGGGCATTCTTTTTGACGGACAGATATTCGACGCATACGTTTTTATTTGCGACCTCATAAGACGCGCCCGTAAACGCATCATTCTTATTGACAATTATATTGACGAGACAGTCCTGATTTTGCTGAACAAACGAAACCGGGGTGTAATCGCCACAATATATACAAAGAAAATTGACGACAATTTACGTCTGGACATTGAACGGCACAGTGACCAATATGTTCCGATAAATGTACGCACCGCTCCTAATATCCATGACAGGTTTCTGATTATCGACGATACGCTTTATCATATCGGGGCTTCCATAAAAGACCTTGGCAAGAAACTTTTTGCATTCTCCAAAATGGAGACCTCTCCCGATGTAATCCTCGACAACCTCTAAGGTCACAAATTGCTACCAGGAAAGACAACTTATAAAAATCTAATTTCAATGGGATGGAGGGAAACAAAACAATTATAATCCTGTAAGCTCAGAGCTTACAGGATTATAATTGTTTGGCGGAGAGGACGAGATTCGAACTCGTGGATAGGATTGCTCCCATCGTCGGTTTAGCAAACCGGTGGTTTCAGCCACTCACCCACCTCTCCAGTGCCGTGGCGGGTACGTTGCCTTAGCGAGTGCAAAGTTAATACGTTTTTTTTCTCCCACCAAATTTTTTTCAAAATTTCAGCATTTTTATTAAAAAGATGCCCCTTATCCCTCCCGCAGACCTACCGACAATTATCGGGCACCTATTTTATCGGGCGTTCATTGCCATTCACCCGATTAATATGCTTCGCCAGCTAAAGATGGGAACGTATGCATATTTTGGTAGCGTTCCCGCATACGTTACCAATCGGTTTTCTTCATTAAAAATTTGCAGTTGTCATGCCGTATAACCACCTTTGCAAAAAAATAAAACATACAACTATGAAAATTAACAAAAGCATAAAATCAATCACCTCCCGCAAGGCAGGCACGGTGGTTGGAATCGGGGAAGCCTTATGGGATGTGCTTCCCGACGGCAAGAAAGTCGGGGGCGCACCGGCGAATTTCGCTTACCACGTTTCCCAATTCGGTATAGACAGCTGCGCCGCCTCGGCACTGGGGAAAGACAAGTCGGGAGAAGAACTTGCGGAAGCCTTCGCGGGACGCGGACTCCACACGCTCATGCCCGAGGTGGATTATCCCACTGGAACAGTAATCGTGGAGGTGGACCAGCTCGGACTGCCGTCATACGATATCAAACAAAACGTAGCATGGGACAATATACCCTTCACCCGGGAACTCGAAGAACTCGCCAGCCACACATGTGCCGTATCTTTCGGATCACTCGCCCAACGCAATATCGTTTCGAGAGAAACCATCAACGCTTTTCTCGATGCGATGCCCCCGGAGGGTTCCCTTAAAATATTCGACATAAACCTGCGCCAGGGATTCTATACGCCGGAAATCATTTGCAATTCAATGAACAAATGCAACATCCTCAAGATAAACGACGAAGAGCTGGTTATTATCAGCCGCCTCTTCGGCTATCCGGGAATCGACCTGCAAGACAAGTGCTGGATATTGCTCGGCAAATACAACCTTGACGCCCTCATACTCACATGCGGGGTAAACGGAAGCTATGTCTTCACCCCCGGCAACGTCTCTTTCGTGGAAACCCCGAAAGTGGAAGTGGCAGACACGGTCGGGGCCGGAGATTCCTTCACGGCAGCCTTTACGGCAGCAATCCTTAAAGGGAAAAGCATACCCAAAGCCCACCAGCTCGCCGTCAATGTCTCGGCATACGTCTGCACCCAGGCCGGCGCAATGCCGGTTCTTCCGGAATATCTTACCCACAGGGCGAATTAACAATCAAAGCCATGCGTTGCCGTAGAGCCACGCATTACAATATCGGCGTCAAGCACGACCGAACGCCGGGGAGCGTCGGGATTTCCGATAAGTTCCATCAGCAGTTCCACCGCCTGTCTTCCCATCTGGTGAAGGGGCGGTGCCACTGTCGATAAGGGAGGATAGACCATTTCCGAAAGTTCCGTGCCTGAGAAACTCGCCACTGCGATATCCCCGGGGATGTTATGGCCCAACTCACGAAGCCGGTTCATGACCCCTATAGCCAAGACATCGGTGAAAGCGAAAACACAGTCCACGTCGGGCACCTTTCCCAATATCCTTTCGGCATCGCGCATGCCATCGGAATATGTTATGCCGGACTCGGTTACGATGCACTCCGGCGACAACCCGAACTTACTCATGGCTTCAACATACCCCCGGCGACGCTCGACTGAATTATATATATTGGACGGACCCTGCAGATGCACAATGCATCGCCGCCCCTGCCGGATAAGCCTTTCCACAAGGAAATAGGATTTCATATAATCGTCAACTATCACTTGCGAGACATCGAGCCCATGCGGTATGCGGTCATAAAACACAACAGGCATCCCCTTACGCGCCAATGCCGCAAGTTCCTCCCGGTTCTTTTTATAATCGCACATACAGATGACTATGCCATCCACCATGAAACGCTCCATCATCTGAAGATTGTCAAGCTCCTTTGCCGCACTCTCACCGGAGTCGGCGAGGAGCACTTTTATACCCAACGGATATAATACGCTCTTGACCCCTTCCGCCACACAGGATGCAAACGGAGTGACCATCTCCGGCACAATCATCCCGATGGTGTTGGTCTTGCCGTATTTAAGGTTCTTGGCAACAGGATTCGGCTTATAGCCCATCTCCTGCGCCGCGGCAAGAATCTTCTCCTTTGTCTCGCGGCGTATGTTCTTATCGTCGATCAGCGCACGCGACACCGTCGATGTCGATAGCATGAGCCGCCGGGCTATGTCTTTTATGGTGACCCTTTTCATGGATTTATCATTAGTTATTAATCGGGAACCTCAACTTCTGTGAAAAGGCATTCTCTCAAAAATCTGGCAAACACGGAAAACGCCATCTCTTAAATATGAAACGAGTAAGCGCGGAGATTGTTTCATTGGGAACGTGTGCAGATTTTGATAGCGTTCCCGCACACGTTCCCAATGATTTAGATAGGAATTTATTTCCGCAGGAGGGCTGGCTGCGGTAACTTTGCGACAAAATCAATAATAACTCGTATAAAACCAATGAAAACAAATCTCAAGAAAACCGGATACGACCGTAAAAAACTCACCACGGGAATCCTCCACATCGGCGTCGGCAACTTCCATCGCGCACATGAACAATATTACACAAACCTGCTTATGGAAAAAGACCCCTCGCAGACTGCATGGGGAATTGCAGGAGCCATGCTCATGCCCCAGGACGAAGACCTTTATCAGGCATTAAAAAGCCAGGACGGAATTTATACGCTCACCGTATGCGGACGCGACGGGAATGACGAAGCCATGGAAATCGGAACCCTCGTAGAACTCCTAAGGCCAACCGACAACCCCGTGGTGCTCTCCGGGAAAATAGCCCGACCCGAAATCAAGATAATCTCAATGACCATTACCGAGGGGGGCTACAACATTCCGCGAGAAACGGGGGAATTCAACCTTGAGGAGAAAAACGTGGCACACGATCTCAAAAATCCACATAACCCGACAACCGTGTTCGGGCACATTGCAGAAGGACTCAGAAAGCGCCGCGAATCAGGGGCAGGACCTGTAACCATTCTCTCTTGCGACAATCTCCAGCATAACGGCGACACCACCGGGAAAGCATTCATGTCGTTTTTCCGCGCCCAAGACCCGGAACTCGCCGAATGGGCAGAACAGAACGTGACCTTCCCCAACAGCATGGTTGACCGCATAACCCCATCGACGACGCCTGCCGACGTTTTGCGTCTCAACTCGCTTAATTCCACCGACGACAAAGCCCCCGTTTACTGCGAGGATTTCATACAATGGGTGGTGGAAGACAACTTCGCCGCCGGAAGACCGGCATGGGAAAAAGCAGGTGTACAGTTCACAGACGACGTCACCGACTACGAGAACATGAAACTCAGCCTGCTCAACGCATCGCACACACTTCTTTCCTACCCTTCGTTCCTAAGCGGATACAGGAAGGTTGACGACGCCATGCACGACCCCGTAATAGCCAAATATGTAAAAGACTTCATGGACAAGGACGTGACCCCCTACGTGCCTGCACCGGAAGGTATAGACCTTGACAACTACAAGCAGACGCTCATAGAGAGATTCGGCAACCGCTCAGTCAGCGACCAGATAGCCCGTCTATGTTTCGACGGCCTATCGAAATTCCCGGTCTATGTCACCCCCAATCTGTCGAAGATGGTTGCAGACGGGAAAGACCTCACCCGTCTGGCATACCTTATCGCCGCTTACCGCCATTATCTCAAATATCAGACCGACGACAACGGCGCATCATTCCAGACAGCTGAACCTTGGCTTTCAGATGCCGACAAGAAGCTTATCGACAGCGACAATCCCCTTGACTTCCTTTCGCTCGACGCTTTCGCAGGCGCAGGTCTGGCTGCAAGCGACGATTTCAAGGCCCCTTATCTCCGTTTCGCCGACGATATCCTTAAAAACGGAGCCATGAGCACGCTCAAGACGATTGTTTGAAACCGACATCAGTTATTTTCATGAAAAACCATTCGTCAGACATACAATATAAGTCAGGACCCTTCGTGGTCTTGACTTTCATATATTTCGTTGTGGGATTCCTCACCACGGTCAACGGCCAGTTCCAAGGCCCCATGCAGGTTGCTTTCCTCTCGCACGCCAGCGAACTTCGCAACACATTGACCACGATGATATCCTTTTTCTTTTTCCTGGGGTATCTCGTCAACAGCGGCGCAGGAGGAAGATGGATAAACCGGCACGGCTATAAAACCACCTTACTGAGGGCACTCTCCATCATGGTAGGCGGACTCTTGCTCTACAGCCTTTCCTCCTGGACGGCGACCCGCTTCCCCGATTCCTTCCTCAGAATCGGAGAAGACATGATTCCATGGGGTTATTTCATTTTTCTCGCGGGGTCTTTCCTGATGGGCACATCGGCGGCAATCCTGCAAGTGGTGATAAACCCTTATGTGGCGGCTTACGACTTGCCGGGCACGCGACCCGTGCAACGCATGAACATAGTCTGTGCCGTCAATTCGATAGGCACCACCGTAGCCCCTTTCTTCGTCACGGGTGTGGTGTTCGCCGGAGTGGCTTTCGAAAATGTGACGCCGGGACAATTACTGGTGCCCTTCCTCGTGATAGCCGGAATAATCACGGTCTTGACTTCCGCCACGTCGCGCCTCCCTCTTCCGGACATGGCCCATACACGCACGTCGGGAAAAGACAGGATGGAAAGGAGCGTATGGTCGTTCCGTCATCTTGCCCTCGGCGTGGCTGCCATATTTTTTTACGTAGGCACGGAAGTGTCGATAGGTGTGAACGTCAACCTACACGCCATGCAAATGATCGAGTCCGGGCATCCCCTTTCATTTTTCGGGCTTGACCACATCTCGCTTTTCGGATTAGACCTCGGCATTCCGGCACTTCTCGCCACTATTTATTGGGGAGGCATGATGGCGGGACGCATAATATTCAGTTTTTTCAAAAAAACGCCGCCACGCACCCTTCTGATTGCGATGACTTCTGCCGCAGGTGTGCTCGTTTTCGTGGCAATGATGCTCGACAACCTTTGGATTCTCGTGTCAGTGGGACTGCTTCATTCCACCATGTGGGGATGCATATTCACCCTTGCCGTGGCGGGATTGAAGAAATATACCTCAAAGGCGTCGGGGGTGTTCATGACAGGAGTTTTCGGTGGAGCAGTGTTCCCGGTGGCACAAGGAATGCTCGCCGACCATCTCGGCAACTGGCAATGGACCTGGAGCATCGCCCTCGTATGCGAACTTTTTATGCTCTATTATGCCTTGTGGGGTTGCAAAGTGACCGACAAGGAGGCCCTCGCCAACATCGCTGCGGATACACCCGCCGACCCTGGATAAAAAATATGATAAAAAGGCTGAATAAGATAACTTTTTCAGCCTTTTTTCATCAAGATTTTTGTAGGTTGGACTATTATTATTAATTTTGGGAGACCTGAGGGCGTGTCATCAATTATGCCATACCCCGGGAATTGAGAAAAGGTAACAATATAAGAGATACAGGAAATGAAATATAACCGCATCCTTCTAAAACTCTCCGGCGAATCCCTGATGGGCCATCAGGGTTATGGCATCGACACACAACGCCTTAATTCTTATGCCCAACAAATTAAAGACGCCGTAGCAACCGGCGTGCAGGTGGGCATCGTAATCGGCGGAGGCAATATCTTCCGCGGCCTGTCGGGCGCCTCTAAAGGTTTCGACAGAGTGAAAGGCGACCAGATGGGTATGCTCGCTACCGTAATCAACTCGCTCGCCCTTAGTTCGGCACTCGAGGCCATCGGACAGCCGGCAAAAGTGCTCACGGCAATCCCGATGTTCCCCATCGGCTATCCCTATTCCAAATGGGAAGCCATCAAGGCCATGAAAGAGGGCACAGTTGCCATAATGAGTTGCGGAACGGGGTCGCCCTATTTCACTACCGATACGGGTTCAGCACTCCGCGCAATCGAAATAGAGGCGGACGTGATGCTCAAGGGCACGCGTGTGGATGGCGTATATACAGCCGACCCTGAGAAAGACCCCGACGCCACGAAATTCGACCATATCACCTACGAAGAGGTCATTGCACGCAACCTCAAAGTGATGGACATCACCGCCACCGCCCTTTGCAAGGAAAACCACATGCCGATTTATGTATTCAATATGGACGTGGAGGGCAATCTCGCCAAGATGCTCAGCGGCGAAAACGTAGGGACGCTCGTGGATTAAAACCTTAAACCGAAAACCAAAAAAACAATTATATGGAAGTAAAAGAGTATCTTGACAATGCGAAAGACAATATGGAACTCGCCGTGGAATATCTCGACGACACACTTTCGCACATCCGCGCAGGCAAGGCATCCGCACGTCTGCTCGACGGAATAAGAGTGGACTATTATGGCTCACAGGCCCCCATCTCAAACGTTGCAAACGTGTCCGTACCCGACGCCCGCACCATCGCCATCACCCCATGGGAAAAATCGATGTTCAAGGAAATCGAGAAGGCCATCATCAACTCTGAACTCGGCATCACTCCCGAAAACAACGGCGAGGTAATACGCCTTTCTATCCCGCCCCTCACCGAAGACCGCCGCAAACAACTTGTGAAGCAAAGCAAGGCGGAAGCGGAAACTGCAAAAGTTTCAATCCGCAACGCTCGCCGCGAGGCAATCGAAGGCCTTAAGAAAGAGATAAAGAAAGGACTGAGCGAAGACACGGAGAAAGATGCAGAGAACGACGTGCAGAAACTTCATGACAAATACATGAAGAAAATCGACGAGATTTTCGCTGCCAAAGAGAAGGAAATTCTCACCGTGTAATAAAAGATTATGGCAAACCAACCGCTGATTTCGGTAATAGTGCCGGTTTATAATGCGGAAGAATATTTGCGCCAATGCGTGGAAAGCGTGTTGGCGCAAACTTATTCCAACTGGGAACTTATTCTCGTTGACGACGGCTCTACCGATTATTCCGGAAAGATGTGCGACCTCGCCGCCTGCTCTTCCGCCCGAATAAAAGTGCGCCACACAAAAAACCGGGGAGTGTCGGCGGCAAGAAACACCGGACTGGACATGATGCGGGGAAGGTATGTGGCATTCCTTGATGCCGATGACATGCTTCACCCGCAATTTCTGGAGATTACGCTCCTCAAGATTTTAAAATCGGGAGCCGATATAGTGCAAATAAAAACCATAGAGTTTGAAGACGGGGATATCAGGATTTTCAACAATTTCGATTTATACTCCGATAGGATTATCAATGTTTTCACAATAGATTATTCTCCTGAAGCCGCTTGCCAAAAAGTGCTCTACCAGCACACGTTCGTTCCGTCGCCATGTGGAAAACTTTTTAAGACCTCATTATGGAACGATACACGTTTCCGAGAAGGCATAAGATATGAAGACCTTGACCTCATACCGTTGATACTCCGAAAAGCAAAATCTGTGGCAAGCTTTCCCCTCAAACTTTACTTCTACCGCCAGCATGGCAAAAGCTATCTCCATACATTTTCGCTACGACGGGCGGATGTACTCGACGTGACGCAAAGGCTCGTGGATGCCTTCGCGGATGAGCCGGATTTGCACCAGGCGGCCCTCGACCGCCAGTTGAGTGCAAATTTCAATATCCTTATGCTCATCGAATCAAACCGTGACCGCATAGAAGACAACGAAAAAGAGGAAGCCATGCGCATTGCCGATTCATGCTGGCAAAAAATAAAGGAGTTGCGCGGCAAAAGCCTGCGCAACCTCAATGTACGTCTCAAAAACAAGTTGGGGATAATAGCCTCCTGTCTCGGAGGTCGTCGTCTCCTCAGAATCCTTTCTCGTCTGTAAACCCAATCCTTTCAACAGGCGTTATAAGCCGCAAGGGCGGCTTCAAGCACATCCATAGCGCGGGCAAGGTAGTCCACCTCATGCACATAAGCCAGACGCACCTGATTGCGTCCTGCGCCGGGAGAAGTATAGAAACCGGATGCGGGAGCCATGAAGACGGTGTCGCCGTCAAGTTGGAATTCGTCGAGACACCATTTGCAGAAATCGTCGGCATCCTCCACAGGAAGCGACGCCACGGTATAGAACGCCCCCATCGGCATAGGGCTATACACACCCGGGATTTCGTTGAGCCTTTTAATGAGGAAATCGCGACGCTTCAGGTATTCGTCATACACGAATTTCATATACTCCTCAGGAGTGGAGATGGATGCTTCAGCCACAATCTGCCCGAGAAGGGGAGGGCTGAGACGCGCCTGGCAGAACTTCATGACGTTGGCACGGAGTTCCTTGTGGCGCGTAACGATAGCTCCGATTCTTATGCCGCATTCGTTATAACGCTTCGACACGGAATCGATAAGCACCACATTCTCTTCAATGCCGGGAAGCGACATGGCGGAGATAAAGGGCTTGTCGGTATAGCAGAATTCGCGATACACCTCGTCGGAAAAAAGGAAAAGATTGTGGCGTCGGACTATATCGGCAATCTTCAGCAATTCTTCCTCGGAATATATATATCCCGTAGGATTATTGGGGTTGCATATCAGAATCCCCTTTGTGCGGGGGGTGATAAGAGCCTCGAAGTCTTCCACAGGAGGGAGACGGAAACCGTCGTCGATCTTGGCGTTGACGCTCTTTATGACCGCACCGGCAGATATCGCGAAAGCCATATAGTTGGCATAGGCCGGTTCGGGAATTATAATTTCGTCGCCCGGGTCGAGGCACGCCATGAAAGCGAAAAGCACCGCCTCCGACCCTCCGGAAGTAACTATTATTTCATCGGGGGAAATGTCCATCCCGAAACGTCCATAATACTCCGACATCTTGCAACGCAACGACTCGATACCCTCCGACGGGGAATATTCGAGCACCTTGCGGTCAATGTGGCGGAGAGCCTCGATTGCCTGCGGGGGCGTGGGAACGTCGGGCTGTCCGATATTCAGACGAAACACCCTTCTTCCCTTGCGCTCCGCGCCTCTTGCGGCGCCCACAAGCTTGCGAATTGGCGACGACGGCATTTCATAGCCGCGCTGCGATATCTCTGGCTTCATTATAATCCTATAATTTTGCAATTCTATTTAAAGAGTTGCAAAGTTACAAAAAATTCGGCATTATCATTCATGATTTAAAACACGTTAGCCATTTTTAATTGCATTTCAACCCAGCCAACCGCTGCAAAAACATTGCAGCCATATGTCTTTTGTTAAGATTATTTAATCCACATCCCCTTAATTTAAAGGCTGAAAAATTATGACATTAGCCTTTTAAAGTATTACCTTTGCAATATGAAACCGTATAGGTGGATACAACCGGAATAAAAAACTAAAAAAATATATATTATATGGCAAAGAAAAAAGCAGCCCCGGCGCAGAGCGTTGGACGCATAAGCGACATGGAGGAGAAGAAAAAGGCCCTCCAGATGGCAATGCAGCATCTGGAAAAAGATTTCGGCACAGGCACCGTGATGCGTCTCGGCGACGATGCCGTGCAGGATGTGGAGACAATATCCACCGGCTCGATCGGACTTGACTTCGCCCTCGGTGTAGGCGGACTTCCCAGGGGAAGGATTACCGAAATATATGGTCCGGAATCTTCCGGTAAAACCACATTGGCAATCCATGTGATTGCAGAAGCACAGAAGCAGGGAGGCATCTGCGCCATAGTCGATGCGGAACATGCTTTCGACCGTTTCTATGCCGAAAAACTTGGTGTTGACGTCAACAACCTTTGGATAGCGCAGCCCGACAACGGCGAGCAAGCCCTCGACATTGCGGAACAACTCATCAATTCGGGAGCCATCGACGTGTTGGTAATCGACTCCGTGGCGGCGCTTACCCCGAAGGCCGAAATAGAAGGGGAGATGGGCGACAAGAACGTAGGCCTTCACGCTCGACTCATGAGCCAGGCCATGCGTAAGCTGACGGGCTCTATTGCACGCACGCGCACCTGCTGCATCTTCATCAACCAGATTCGCGAAAAGATCGGCTTGATGTTCGGCAACCCGGAAACCACAACCGGCGGCAACGCGCTTAAATTCTATTCGTCGGTACGCCTGGAAATCCGCCCCTCTTCGTTCATCAAAGACGGCGACACCACCATCGGGCGTCTCGCCAAAGTGAAGGTTGTGAAAAACAAAGTGGCGCCTCCGTTCATGAAAGCGGAGTTCGAACTGATGTTCGGCGAAGGCATCTCGAAGGCCGGCGAGATTATCGATATGGCAGTGGAATACGGCATCGTCAAGAAAAGCGGCGCATGGTTCTCTTACAACGGCACAAAGCTCGGACAAGGTCGCGATGCGGTTAAGAAGGTAATCAAAGACAATCCGGAACTTGCCGCCGAACTGGAGGAGAAAATCAAAGCTACGCTCAACGCCCAAAGGGAAGCATCGAAGAAAAAGAATATCAATCCGTTTGCCCCAACGAAAGATTCCGTACGCACCGACAAGGAAGACAACGAGAGCGCATCAGACGATGACGACTTCGGCGCAGACAGGGAGGGCGGCAACGACAGCGACGACCTCTTCGGCGACGACTTCGACGTTGAAATCGAGGAATAAAAGGGGAGGATTTCACTCCCATACACTGCCGAGCACTGTGTCGCGGTAAGTATGAAAGATATTAAGCTTCACGGAATGATATTCCGTGAGGCTTTTTATATATTCCAACTCGAAAACAAGACGCGGCTCCGCGTCGTTGCTTTCCGGCAGTATTTCCTCCTTACTCCCGATGCGCGCTATCTTTATCAGATAAAGGTCTTTCACACCTTTTCCCTTTATATAGGGCATGAAATAATACAGTTTATTCAACGCCACGGTAGAAGGGAATGATTTTGTCTTTCCTGTGTAGTATATTTTCGTTTTCCCGCCGTCAAGAAAATAGTCTTGGTGGTCAGGTTTTACGTACCCTATCAAAAGATGTTTCGATAAATCCGGTTTAAATGATTTTTTCAGCAAATTGCTGGCAAATCGCTCTGTCCTGCCAAAAAGCCCCAAGTCAAGTTTGGGTTGTGCATCACGGTGCATGTCGATAGGGCGGCGAGACACGGGTTCTTCACCGAATATGAATCGATACAGTTCTTTTCCGATTTCCCTGACTACACCGCACACCAAAGCGTTTCCCATAAGGAACGCCCTGCGTCCGTCGGAAACTTCCGGATGGAAAGTATGGTTATCGGGAAACATGTTGAGGCGTTCGAGTTCGGACAATATGTAATTTATATTCTTTATAAGTAATTTTTAATCTATTGAGCACATGGAAGATATGATCCTTGGGATAATTCCTCTCCTTATAGTGATTATACTCATCTTTCCAAAGATAAGCAATAACTTTTTCAATGTCTTCTTTAATTGATGACAATAATAATGGACGACCCAAAGCATTTTCCTCAGTAAATCCGGCTTTTTCAATCCATTCATTCTTTTCAAAAAGCTTTTGTATGGCTTCTTCCTCAGAATGACCATCAATAACACCCAGTACTTGACAATTCTCCACCGCGGAATCATCTGGAGCAGTGGTGTATCCCTCACTGGTATATATAAGGTATTCACTCATAATTCACCATATTAAATGTTTTTGTTGTGAAAGATTAGAATGTAATAATGCAATTTTATCATAGGTAAGAAACCTGACCCGATTTTTTATCGGAGAGAAAATAGACGCATTGAGTTTGTCTTTGAATTCATCCTCTCTATGCCCGTTAGCGACTATGTAAAACGAGGAAAAGAAATCTTGAAGCTCATAAAATTTTGACAAGGAGTTTTTGATATCGGTAGTATGCTCCACTTCGTAAAAATGAGTAGGTATATTTCTTTCGTTGAACCATATAACATCTACACTTTTTGCCTTACGTAATATAGTTTCAAATGTAAATTGCGGGATTATTTTATGGTCGGTCAACTCTCCCAATTCCTTATTTAGGAACCTTCGATGCTGATCCTGCGGTGGAACATATGTTGTAAATTTTTGAAAATGCCCTACTTCAATTAACAGTCCCTGATAGTAAGAATGACTAAACTCTTCTGCACTTTTTGAATCCCCCTTGCTGATATTGAACTTCTTAAGAACTTTCTCTTTGACTTCTTCCAAAGCCCATAATCCTGGCTGAATTCTAAATATCGCATCGCTATTTTGCACTATTCTTCTTACGCTCGCCTCCGGTGTTTTAGTTTTCCAACTTGAAAAATCCATTACCTCGTTGAGTCGCCGAAGAGTTGCGTAACCTCCTTGTTTGCGGATTACTTCAATAACTTGTTGCTCTTGAGTCATTTATAATCTTATAAATCTAACTTGTTAATCTGTATCACACTCTTTAATTGTAATTTCAAATTAAAATTTTTAAATACATTAGAAATGTGCTAAAAACTTGTTGAGTTGCCATTTGAACTATTTTAGGCCGGCTCTCCCGAAGCACCAACCAAATAGCGGAGGAGAGGGGGAATCTTCCGATTCAATCAGCTTCCTTTAGAGTTTGGCCGATTAAATGCAGTTCTCCTCTATAGGAGATTGGCGAGATAACGTTGATAGTCCCTTCGTTCCTCCGGGCTCATCTGCGTGTACCCGAGTCTCTCCCTTATTTCCTTGAGGCCGGGGGTGGTTGTGTCGGGGCGCACGTGTCCGGTTTTCAGATAATGGACCCATTCATCAAGCGGAGATTCGGCGACCTTGTCAAATTCATTGACACGTATCAGGTAATATTCCCATAAGACCTCCTCTGTGAAACCCGTTTTCAGGAAATCCCGGTCCCTGCCGCAAAGTTGGAATTCGGGGCCCGTTTGCCTTCCCTGGAAGATGGTCTGGCCGTGATAGACATAATCATCCCCTTGACCGAGGTCGAAATAGAGAAGACTGATGGAATATACATTTTTAACCTTTTGGCAGAGACCTCCGTTCGCTCCATATTCGCTCAAGGTTTTGCCGAGGTCGAAAAAAATCCTCTCCAAATCACAAAGCCGTCGCGAAAGCCGTATCTCGATGATGAGCAGCTCGCCGTCGGAGTCCTTGGCCACCATATTGATCCGGTCGGGCTTTGAGTCTTCCTTTGCCCGGGTTCCCGCGTTTTCAAGAATCTCCTGTATCTTTACTTCCCGGTGCATGAGGACAGAAATGAGGCCTTCGAACACAGCAAAGTTTGCCTTGTCGCGGAGAAGCTTCTTCGCCACCAACTCGAAACGTATGTATCTGTCGTTATCGTCCATACTATTTACGTTTTGATAATCTTTCCCAAATTTAAAAAATAAATCCGGCTTCAACAAACTTTGAAATAAAATTTGCAGAACAAAATGGAATCGACTATCTTTGTAACTGAAATATAACGATATCATGCCATGGGAAAATACATTAATCCTTTTACGGACGAGGGGTTCAAACGGATATTCGGACAAGAAATCAACAAAGACCTGCTTATAGATTTTCTGAATTCTCTGATTCAGAATGAAAGCCCTATTGTAGATATTGAGTATCGCGACAAGGAACACATGCCACATTTTTATGATGGAAGACGCTCCATATATGACATCTACGCCACTACACAAGATGGAGAACTTGTCATCATTGAGATGCAAAACGCAACCCAAAGCTTTTTCCGCGACCGTTCCATATATTATGTAGCGTCGGCTTTAGCCGAGCAGGGGGAGCGAGGGAAAGACTGGGATTTCAACGTAAGCAGAGTTTATGGTGTATTCTTCTTAAATTTTTTCATGGACAACAGAAAAGATCTTCCTCTCAACATGGAAGTCAACCTCCGGGTGAAGGAGAATAATGAACTATTTTCCGACAAACTGCGTATGTTTTATATAACACTTCCGCAAATGAGCAAGGAAGAGGATGAGTGTGAAACTGATTTTGAACGTTGGATTTATATATTGAAGCACATGGAGACATTGGAAAGAATGCCTTTCAAGGCTAAAAATGCTATATTCGGGAAACTTGATGAGGTCTGCAACCTCCATTCCCTTACCAGAGAGGAGCGCAGACACTACGATGCTTCACTGAAAATATACCGTGACAACGTCGCTTGCTACAACGGAGCCTATAACGAAGGTATTGCCGAAGGTAGAGCAGAAGGCCGAGTCCAGGGTAGGGCTGAAGAAGCACGTCTGATGGCGAAGAAACTCAAAGAAAAGGGGCTGGATTTGTCGATGATTGCGGAGGTTTCAGGATTGGACGTTTCCGAAATCGAAAGCCTGTAAGCGCACCTAAATTAAAGTTTAGGGTTGAACGCATAAAGTTTAGGGTTTAATGTTTTAGACCATGGCGGAATTGCCGAAAGCAAAGGCCATTATTAAACATTAAACCCTAAACTTTAAACCGCGCCAAAACCGCGCGGAGCTATTATTTATCGCGCATGAAGATTGCGATTGGGGTGCCGTGGAAATCCCATTTCTCACGGATTTTGTTTTCAAGGAAACGGCGGTAAGGTTCCTTAACCCACTGCGGAAGGTTGCAGAAGAATATAAACGTAGGAATCACCGCATCCTTCAGCATCGTGACGTATTTTATCTTCACGAACTTACCCTTGTTGCTCGGCGGCGGAGTCACCGCAATCTGTTCAAGCATATAAGTGTTGAGCTGCGATGTAGGGATAATTCTGCGACGGTTCTCATACACTTCTATCGCGGTTTCAAGTACCTTATAGATCCTTTGCTTCGTTACAGCGGAAGTGAAGAGTATAGGGAAATCGGTGAAGGGGGCGAATCTCTTCCTGATGGCATCTTCGAAATGCTTCTGAGCCGTCACCGACTTGTCTTCCACAAGGTCCCATTTGTTGACACAAACCACAAGCCCCTTCCTGTTTTTCTGGATAAGGGAGAAAATATTGGCATCCTGGGCTTCGATTCCGCGCGTGGCATCAATCATAAGGATACATACATCGCTTGCCTCTATCGAGCGGATAGAGCGAATTACGCTGTAATATTCGATATCTTCGTTCACCTTCTGCTTCTTGCGGATGCCTGCCGTATCGACCAGATAAAAGTCGAAGCCGAATTTGTTGTATCGGTGATAAATAGAATCGCGGGTTGTTCCGGCAATGTCGGTGACGATATGGCGCTCCTCACCTATAAAGGCATTGATTAGCGATGACTTCCCGGCATTAGGGCGTCCCACTATGGCGAACTTGGCGATATTGTCTTCCGGCTTGTCGTCTTCCTTCGGTTCTGGCATGTCGGCGATGATAAGGTCGAGAAGTTCACCTGTGCCGCTACCGTTGGCCGACGATACCTCCACTGGGTCGCCAAGCCCCAAGGAATAAAACTCCGGCACGTTAAACCGAGCGTCGCCTTTGTCTTCCTTATTGGCAACAAGGATAACCGGTTTCTTCGAACGGCGTAATATGGCAGCCACCTGGTCGTCGAGGTCGGTCACGCCGGTCGAAGCATCGACCACGAAAAGAATCACGTCCGCCTCCTCTATGGCAATCTGCACCTGCTTGTTGATTTCCCCTTCGAAGATATCTTCCGAGTTGACCACCCAGCCGCCGGTATCTACAATCGAGAATTCCTGTCCACACCAATCGACCATACCATACTGGCGGTCGCGTGTGGTGCCCGCAGTGTCATCCACGATGGCCTTGCGGGTCTGCGTCAAACGGTTGAACAGGGTTGATTTACCCACGTTCGGCCGCCCTACTATCGCTACTAATCTGCTCATTTGCTTTTTGTTTTCAGTTGACAATCTTTAGTTGTCAGTTTAAAGTTTAGGGTTTAAGGTTTAAAGTCCTTAAGGTCTTTAAAGACTTTAAAGACTTACGACTAAAAACTAATGACTAATGACTAACGACTATTATTCCATATATCCGAATGCCCGGAGCTTGTTCTCACGGTTGCGCCAGTCTTTCTCCACTTTCACGAAAAGTTCGAGAAACACCTTCTTGCCGAAGAACTTCTCTATGTCATGACGGGCTTCTATTCCCACTTTCTTTATCTTATCGCCTCCCTTGCCGATGATAATGCCTTTCTGCGAGTCACGCTCCACATATATCACCGCCATGATATGGATGGCAGTCTCTTTTTCATCGAATTTCTCCACAAGCACTTCCGTGCTGTAAGGGATTTCCTTGTCATAATTGAGAAGGAGCTTCTCGCGTATGATTTCCGTCACGAAGAAACGCGCCGGCTTATCGGTAAGGGCATCCTTGCCAAAGAAAGGAGGCGAAACCGGAAGGAGCTCCACTATACGGCGTTTAAGGTTATCGACATTGAAATGTTCGGTGGCGCTTGTCGGAAATATCTCTGCATTCGGCAGACGCTGATGCCAACGATCCACGAGCTTTTCAAGTTCCCCGTCGCCTTTAAGAAGGTCAATCTTATTGATGACCAAAAGCACCGGCACCGTCTCTTTCGCCACCCTGTCGAGGAAATCCTTGTTTTTCTCCGGATCTTCCACCACGTCCGTCACATAGAGGAGCACGTCGGCATCGGTCAGCGCTCCCTCCGAGAATTCGAGCATCGACTCCTGGAGTTTATATTTAGGTTTCAGCACGCCCGGGGTGTCGGAATACACAATCTGGTAATCGGGAGTATTTACGATTCCCATAATCCTGTGGCGTGTGGTCTGGGCCTTAGAAGTGATTATCGAAAGTCTTTCGCCGACAAGGTCGTTCATAAGTGTAGATTTCCCCACATTCGGATTGCCCACAATGTTCACGAATCCCGCCTTGTGGTTTTCCGCAACGCCGCCTACGGTCTCTTTTATTTCTTCTTCCATGTTGATATCGTTTTAGGTGATTGCCGCCGTTCCCTACGTCTCTTTCCATGCCAACAGCGAAAAAGGACGAAAAGGAAAGGCCGCCTATAGAATTAACGCCGTAAAGGATGTGATGTTTACACACCTGCCATCAGAAAGCGAAAACGGGCCGATGGAAAACAAAATCCATTGGCCCGCGAATACGTATCAGGTCGCCACCGGCAACCTTCGGCAATCAAGAATCGAACGCCCAGATAAGATACATTGCTCCCCATGTGAATCCGGCCCCGAAGGCAGTCATCACAATCTTGTCGCCCTTCTTAAGCTTATGCTTGAACTCGTCAAGGCAAAGGGGTATGGAAGCAGCCGACGTATTGCCGTAATGCTGGATATTGACGAGCACCTTGCTTTCATCGATTTTCGTGCGTCCCGCCACAGCCTCGATGATTCTGAGGTTGGCCTGATGGGGCACGAGCCAGTCAACGTCGTCAACCGTAAGATTGTTGCGCTTCATGATAGAGAGCGAAGAAGAAAGCATGTCGCTCACCGCATTCTTATAGACAGCACGGCCTTCCTGATAGATGTAATGTTCGCGAGCCTCTACGGTCTCTACCGTGGCAGGTTTCACGCTTCCGCCGGCCTTCATGAGGAGGTGGGGGAGCCCCGTGCCATCGACATGGAATTCGCCGTCCATCACTCCGATGTTCTCTTCCGTAGGCTCCACGAGCACGGCGGCTGCGGCGTCGCCGAAGAGGGGACATGTAGCGCGGTCCTGGTAATCAGTCATGCTCGACATCTTTTCGGCACAAACCACCACGACCTTCTTATACAGGCCCGACACGATATATGCGCGTGCCGCCTGAAGGGTGACGATAAACCCGGCGCAAGCCGCCTGGATATCGTAAGAATAAGCGTTGGTCATTCCTGTCTCATGCACTATGACGGAGCCGGTGGAAGGGAAACGGTAGTCCGGATTGGATGTGGCGCATATAAGGAGGTCGATTTCCTCCGGTTTCACTCCGGTGTCGGCCAAAAGTTTTTCCACAGCCTTGATGCCGAGATAGCTCGAACCCTTTCCTTCCTCTTTCAGTATCCTGCGCTCCTTGATGCCCACGCGGGTGGTGATCCACTCGTCGTTGGTGTCAACCATCTTTGAGAGCATATCGTTGTCGAGGATGTCGTCCGGCACGTAAGATGCGATGCCGCTGATTTTTGCGTTTAGCATAATTCCTGCTTAGAAATAAATATAGATAAAGAGCCGGCTTGTATGCATGGCCGGCCCCGGTGTTGTTTTTAGAGAAGGCGCCTGTTAGGCCGACGGCTTAAATAGCTGCCTTTTCAATCGCAAGCTTACCGCGGTAGTAGCCGCATTCGCCACATACGGTGTGATAAACGTGCCATGCGCCGCAGTTGGGGCAGATGGCGAGTGTCGGGATAAGGGCTTTGTCGTGAGTACGACGTTTCGCAGTGCGGGTATGCGATTGTCTGCGTTTAGGATGTGCCATTGTTCTGTATTTTTAATTGTTTCTGTTTTTTATTCTTCGCTTTCGTTCTCAATCTCGGAATCCACTTCATCGAGAGCCTCGTCGAGTTCGTCGCCGCCGGCGGTGTGATGCTTGTGAAGCGCGGCAGCCATCGCACGGTTGCATTTTCCGAGCGGATGCACATGCCTCAGCGGAATGGTGAGCACTATGGTGTCGTATAGCATATACGCTACGTTGAGATAGGCATCGCTCTCGGGGATTATCAGGAGGTCGTCGGAGTCGTCCTTATAGTCCTCGCCATATTTCACGGTGATGTGGTAGGTGGTGTCAACCTCATGGTCGAGCGGGTCAAGGCAACGGTCGCACGGAATCTGCAACATCCCCTTGCAATGGAAAGTGCAGTCGTAGGCGTCGTTTTTCTTCACCAGATCAAGGTGGACATGCACATCAGAAGATATGACATCGGGGTTTTCCATGTTTCTGAAAAACTCCGTGCCACATTCGAAATCCTGCTCATGCCTGCCCTCTCCGAGAGACGCAAGCTGAACCTTATATTGTGAAAATTTTCCCACTTTGGTGTTTAAAAAGTGCAACAAAGCCGACATGTGTTTAACCCACCTGCCAACTTCCGGGATTTATGTTATCGGTACCTCCGAGGAGAATCGAACTCCTATCTAAAGTTTAGGAAACTTCTATTCTATCCGTTGAACTACAGAGGCATC
>CABRKI010000012.1 GCA_902471455.1 uncultured Porphyromonadaceae bacterium
CGATAATTAAATTTTGAGAGAGGAATTAGAGAAGAATCAGGGGGATACAAGCGGGTATGACCGGACCCGAAGGCCCGGTAACGGAACGAATACCACGAACAATCAGGACAACGGATTATACTCCAACCAGAACAACCAAGGACAACCGGATCATACTCCACCCAGGACAACCAAGGGCAATTGGATTATGCTTCAACTAGGACAACCGGATCATACTCCAACCAGAACAACCAAGGAAAACCGGATCATACTCCAACCAGAACAACCAAGGACAACCGAATCATATTCCATCCAGGGCAGCCATGGACAACCGGATTATACTCCAACCAAGGCAACCAAGAACAACCAGTTTTTTATAAATTCAAGATTCTTTGCTAATTGAAGATTATGCATTATGAATTATGCATTATGCATTTAATTGAAAGCATTATGCATTGAATCTAAGTTTCCATCAAGGCAATCAAGGGCAAGCGGATTTGGAGGGAGCAAGCGGGGAGATATTCTTGCATTTTGCAAAATATAGAGGGGAGTGTTGGTGCGTTGGGGAAATTTGATTAAATTTGCAGTTGCTACGGTTTGTCTGTGGCGTTAAGCATAATGAAAGTTAATTCACGTCTCTTTCCCTTAGCGGGATTTATGGCAGCTGTTTTGCCTGCTTTTGCTTCGAATCCGGATCTTCCGCGTGTGGAGATTCTCGGAAAGGAATATTTTTATCATGAGATTAAAAAGGGCGAGTCGATTTATGGGATTGCCAAACAGTATAATTGGGACCTCGATGAACTCGTGAGGCTGAATCCGAACTCGGCTTCGGAGATGAAGAAGGGTACGCGCCTTTATTATCCTACGGGGAAGGTGACGGTGATTTCGGAGGTGAAGGAGGAACCGGTTGCCGAAGATGTGGAATATGAACCAATTCGTCACGTCGTGAAAAAAGGTGAGACGGTATATAGCATCTCCAAGAAATATAGTGTGCCGCTCGACGTGATTTATGCCGCCTACCCGCAAGCCAAGTATGGAATCAAGGCGGGAGAGACGCTCGTGTTTCAGCAGACTCCTGAGCAGGTTTCTAACAAATACCTTTATTATGTAATCAAACCGGGTGACACGCTCTATTCACTTTCCAAGCGTTATCACACTACGGTGGAAGATATCCTGAAATCGAATCCGGGAGTTTCCGAAACCAATTTCAGAATAGGTGATACGGTGCGCATAGCCGTTAATTCCGGTTCCACGCGTTTCCATACGGAACTTGTAGAAGAGGAGCGTCTTGCGAGCATCGACAGCTATAAGGTTAAGAAGAACGACACCTGGAAGTCAATATCGAAGAAGACCGGAGTGGATGTCGAGACTTTGAAGGAGGCGAACGAGGATGTCGTGAAGCCGGAGAAGAACGAGGTGATCAATGTGCCTGTGGTTGAAACGGTGCAGGTTGAGAAAGAGGTCGCTACGGAAGACCCGAGGGAGCTTTCGGCGGATGGAATCAGGGAGATGTATGATTCCATCCATAAGGTGGATTCCGACGTGGAGCAACTGAGGGAGGTGAAGGTGGCCCTACTTCTCGACGAGCCATCGTCGAAGAAGGATGTGGATTTCTCCCGCGGATTCCTTCTCGCGCTCGACGGGATGAAAGACGCGCCTTTCAAGATAAGCATGAAGGTGATTGACGGCAGGCTTTCCTCAAATTCCGTGACGGAGGCACTCGACGAGTTCGAACCAAACCTTCTTGTGGCTACCGCCGACAAGGCCTTCCCGGCTTTTCTTGCCGATTATGGGGAGACCAACCATCTGGAAGTGGTGAACGTGTTCGACGTAAGGAACGAACTTTATGAGGATAACCCGGCTATGATACAGATTCTGACCCCGTCGTCGTTTTTCAACGAACAGGTGGCAGACAGAATCGCTTCCGATTATGAGGGCAGGGAGCTTCTGATGGTGGGGGTGAACGACTCCAACGACGCCATCGCTGAATTGGTGGCCGAAAAATTCCCGGAGGAAAGGATTAGGAAGATTTCGGTGAATTCACTTGCCGACTACAACATAACCGACGACGGTTCTTACCTGATTTACGCTTTCCCGCAGAAGCGTGACGAAGTTAACGAGGTGCTCGCCACTGTAAAGAATATCCGTGAGGCGCATCCTGTGGCCGACATCACTATTGTAGGGCGCCCGAGTTGGGTGACGATTTCCGACAGTTTCCAGGGTCATTTCGACGATTGCGAGATAGTGGTGCCCGCAAGATGCTGGCTCAATCCCGAAAAAGATGCGGTGAAGGACTTCAGTGATAAATATGAGGCGATGTATGAGCAGAGTCCGGTGAAGTCGTTCCCGAATTTTGCAGCGTCCGGCTTCGATGTCGCGAATTATTTTATCAACAGCGCGGCCCGTAACGGAGGCGACTTCAACAAGGCGGTGAACGTTGACGGGAAAGGGATACAGACCGACTTCAAGCTTCGTCGCGTAAGCAACTGGGGCGGTTTCTTGAATCCGGTGGTCTATCTTCTGAAGTTCAGACCTTCGGGCATGGTGGAAGAGGTCATAATAAAGGATTAAAGATGGGGTTGAGAGGAATATCCGATTTCGGCAGAAGGGCAGTTTTAAGCCTTGTGTTGGGAGTGGCGGGGTTTACAACTATGTTTTCACAAACCCATTACAGCTCTAACGTAGCAGTAGGGGTAAGGGGTGGTGTTGACTTCTCGCAGGTGTTTTTCAATCCATCAGTGAGGCAGAAATTTGCGCCCGGCATGACAGCCGGCGTGACTTTCAGGTATATCGAGGAGAACCATTTCGGACTTATCGCCGAATTGAATTTCGTGCAGAGGGGATGGGCGGAGAATTTTGAAGAGGCTCCTTACAACTACAGGAGGACTTTGAATTATATAGAGCTTCCTTTGCTTGCCCACATATTTTTCGGCCGACGCGGACGGTTTTTCTTTAACGCGGGGCCGCAGGTGGCTCTTTTCCTCGGGGAATCGACGAAAGCAAATTTCGACCCGAAGGAGATGGCATCGCTTCCCGATTTTCCTTATAACAACAGGATGAACGAGCAGATGCTTCTTCCCGTGAGCCAGAAGATAGATTACGGCATTTCCGCCGGGCTGGGCGCGGAGTTTAATTTAAACAAGCGGAATTCGCTTTCGCTTGAGGCGAGGTTTTATTTCGGGCTGGGCAATATTTTCCCTTCAAAGAGGGCGGATACTTATAACGCCTCAAACCAGATGACGCTTTCGGCTACCATCGGGTATTGGTTCAGAATCAAATGATGCTTTCGGCATGACCGGGTCCGAAGGCCCGGTAACACAACGAGGACGATGGGGAAGACGGCATGACCGGGTCCGAAGGCTCGGTAACGGAACGAGGACGGGGGGGCATGACCGGGCCCGAAGCCCCGGCATCTAATTTCAGAACATTGCTTTTATGAGGCAGATATAGAGGAGGACGGCGGGCATGACGAAGAGGAGGGAGTCGATGCGGTCGAGGATGCCACCATGACCGGGGATGATGTTGCCGCTGTCTTTGATGTGGAGGTTGCGCTTTATCATGGATTCCACCAGATCGCCCCAGGTGGCGAAGACCGTCACAACCACTGCAAGACCGAGCCAAATCGGAATGGAAGCGTCGATGATTACGTTGCCGTTGCCGCTTATGCAGAAGAACCCGCTTCCGTAGATGCAGAAGAGGGTGGCTGCAATCAGGTTGAAAGCCAAGCCACCGAAGAAGCCTTCCCAAGATTTTTTAGGAGAAATCCTTTCGAAGAGACGATGACGCCCTATGGCACTCCCCACAAGGAACGCACCGGTGTCATTGAGCCATATCATTAGGAAGACCGCCAGAACAAGATGCAGGCTCCACCATTCGCCGATGCATGCCATCAGACCGAGCGGAAGCCCGATGTAAAGCTGAGTCATCATCGAACGGGCGAGATTTGCCAAAGGTGATTCGCTCTTCAGATAGAGTTCGAGGGTCATGCGGCAAAGCAGGATAAATACCCATAGAAGCAACGGATAGAGCATCCATGCGAACGCAAGGCATACCGTCCCGGCGATGTCAAGGAGCAGGGCGGGGACCGTGCGTTGCTGCAGTTCCCGGGTGATTTTTTCAAACTCAATGACAGCGACAGCCCCGAAGGCAGCAGCCATCCATGTGAAAGGGATTACACCCCATAGAATGCAGCCTACGATGACAGCAACATAAACGAGACCGGAGAGGGAACGTATTATAAGTTTTTTCGCATCCATGCTTTTAGACGTGATTGGTTGTAAAAAATACAAACTTCTTGTTTGCAAAATTAACAAAAATAGCGGGAGAACAGGCTATAAATTTAAAAAAAATAGAGGCGGCAGATTGTTCTGTCGCCTCTGATTGCTAAATAAGGGGGAATCACTCCATTTCAACCTGCGGAAGGGCTGCGAGTTTCATGCCGTGACCTTCGATGAAGTCGATAATGGCATCCCTTTCCGGAGAAGGGTCGATGTCTTCATGTATGCGACGGAGTGCATTGAATACGGATGCGCTGTTCTGATAGACATGGCGGTAGCACTTTGCGATGTCGTCGATAATCGCGTCGCTCTTGTTGCCTTTCTTCAGCACGTAGGCATTGACACCGAAATAGGTGATGGGATTGTGAGCCATGACCACGAACGGCGGAACATTGCCGTTGACTCGGCACCCGCCTTTGACGAGCACCCAGTCGCCCACGTGGCATTTCTCATGCACAAGTGCGTGGGAGGAAAGGATGGTGTAGTTGCCGATTTTCACATCGCCCGCAATTTTGACGGAGTTGCCGAGCACGCAATAGTCGCCTATCTTCGAATCGTGGCCGACGTGGGTCTGCGCCATGATGAAGGAGTTGCTGCCGATTACGGTTTTGCCGCCTTCGTGGATGCTACGGTTGATGATTACCTGTTCCCGGATTTTGTTGTTGTCGCCTATCACAACGAGAGAATTCTCGCCTTTCCAACGGAAATCCTGAGGGGTTGCCGCGATTATCGCCCCCTCGTAGATTCTGTTGTTCTTGCCGATACGGGCACCGGCAAGAACGCTTGAATGTGAATGGATGTGGCAACCTTCGCCGATGACGACATCCCTGTCGATATACACGAAAGCATCGACAACCACGTCGTCGGCAAGCTTTGCATCCGGATGGACGTATGCGAGACTGTTGATTTTAGCCATAATTCAAGATTTTAAGGTTTATGTTATCTGCCGCCGCCTACCGACTGGTAGAGTGAGATAAGGGCGGCTGTCTTGTCGTGCCAGTTTGCTATGCAAGCAAGCTGGGCGTTGAGTAATCCGGAACGTGCGGTAAGCACCTCAAGATATGTGGTGCCGGGATTATACATGAAAAGCTCGTTGGTATATTCCACCGACTTTTCAAGCTGGTCAACCTGAAGTTCGAGATAATGACGTCTCTCTTCGCTCTTGTTGTAAGACACGAGAGCCTCGCTCACATCGGCACTTGCTGCCAGGACAGCATATTCGAAGTTGTTGAGGGCCTGGGCCTGCTGAGCCTTGGCTGCTTCGAGCGTGGCGATGTTCTGCCCGCGTGAGAAAATCGGAGCGGTGAGCTGACCGGCAAGCTGAATGAACCATTCGCCTGGATTCTTTATCATGCTTCCAAGAAGGTTGGTGAAGCCTCCTTGTGCCGAAATGACGATTGAAGGATAGAATGCGGCACGCGCGCTGTTAGTAGAATAATATGCGGCTGCGAGCGAACGTTCTGCGGCACGAATGTCGGGGCGTGCGCCAAGATACGACACGGGAATGCCCGATGTCAGCTGTTCGGGAATGGAGAAATCGAGGTCGCCGCTTACTTCCCAGGTCTGGGGGTAGGTGTTGAGCAGAAGCGACATCGTGTTGTGGAGCTCATGGAGCGAGGTTTCCATCGTAGGTATCGAACCCTGGATATTGTAGAGGTTGGCGCGGCTCTGCACCACGGCAGCCTCGTTGGTGCGTCCCGCATCCTTGAGAAGTTCCATCGTTTTCACCTGTTCTTCCCAAATCTCGGCAGTGCGGCGAGTGAGGTCGAGCTGCTGGTTCAGCATCATGATGGCGTAATAGGTGTTTGCAACGCCGCAAACAATCTGCGAGCGTGTTGCCTGTTCGTAGGCCTGACTCATCTCGTAGCTCATCTGTGCGCCGCGCTTGCGGTTGAGGATTTTTGCAAACGCATCGATTTCCCACTGAGCCGCAAGAGGAAGCGTATAGCTCCAGTTCATGTGGCTTCCGCCGTAGCTTGCGGTACCTCCGTTGGGAGTGAATGCAAGCGAAGGGAAATAGCTGAGTTTGGCCCCACGCAGCTGGGCATGGGCGATATCGACGTTATATTTCGCGTTTTCAAGGTCCTTGTTGTTGGCAAGGGCGAGTCGGATGAGTGTCTGGAGTTTCGGGTCTTTGAAAACGTCTTCCCATCCAAGATAGGGGAGTGACGCGGAATCGACCGGATTCTCCAAGGCCTTCTTGAAATCGGAAGCGATAGGGCTCTCCGAGGCAGGCAGCTCGTATTTCTGATAGATGTGGCAGCTTGAAAGAGCCACCGCCATCACTGCGCCGAGGGCGCAAATCTTATATAGCTTCATATATGTTCTTTTTTATGGAATCTGCCGGGACTTCTTCCGTCTTCTTCAAGCGGAAGAAGTCCTGACAGATTTTGGTGACGGCTCACTTACTGTTTGGGAATGGAATATTGCTCAAGTTCCGAAGATATGCCGGTGTTGTCGGTGTCTTTCCACTTCGGAGGTGAAAGTTTCTCCTGCAATGCCTGGAACGCCATGAAAAGGGCAGGCACGAAAAGAACCTGGAGAATCATACCGATCAACATACCGCCGATGGCACCCGAACCGAGGGCGCGGTTGCCGTTTGCTCCGGCACCCGTTGCCACCATCAGAGGGATAAGGCCGATAATCATGGCGAGCGAAGTCATAAGAATCGGTCGGAGACGTGCCACGGCACCCTGCACCGCCGAATTGAAGATGCTCATGCCCGTGCGTCGGCGTTCGAGCGCGAACTCCACGATAAGGATGGCGTTCTTTGCAAGAAGACCGATAAGCATGATCAAGGCAATCTGGAGATAGATGTTGTTGTCTATGCCCATCATCCTGGCGAATATGAACGTACCCATAAGTCCGAACGGAACGGAAAGGATAACCGACCACGGGAGGAGGTAGCTCTCATATTGCGCGGACAGGATGAGATAGACGAACAGGAGGACGAGTGCGAAGATGTAAGCGGTTTGTCCTGACCCGGTGGCAGCCTCTTCGCGGGTAAGACCTCCGAAGTCGTAACCGAACCCGACAGGGAGGGTCTGGTCGGCAACCTGCGCGATAGCTTCAATAGCCTGGCCGGAGGAGAAGCCGGGGGCAACGTTACCCGTGATATTGATTGAGGTAAACATGTTGAAGCGGTTGATTACGTCAGGGCCATACACACGCGTAAGTTTCACGAAGTTGTCGATGGGGGCCATCTGGTTGCCGTTGCGTATCTTGATTTGCTTCAGAGTCTCCGGCGACACACGAGCCTCGGGGTCTGCCTGCATCATCACACGGTAAAGCTTACCGAACTTGTTGAAGTTGGATACGTACATACCTCCGTAATAACCCTGGAGGGCAGAAAGGACGGCATTCTGCGTAAGACCCGCCTGCTTTACCTTTGCCACGTCGATATCGACAAGATATTGCGGGAAGGAGGGGTTGAACGTAGAATATGCCATAGCAATTTCAGGGCGTGCGTTCAATGCACCGATAAACCTCTGATAAACCTGGAAGAAGTTGTCGAGGTCGCCTCCGGTCTTGTCGAGGAGTTTAAGCTCGAAACCGTTGGTTGCGCCGTAACCTGTGATCATAGGGGGCTGGAAGAACATCACGCGCCCGTCTTTAATCTGCGAACATTTCTGCACGAGCTGCTGCACGATGTGCGACGCGTCTTCAGTCTTCATATTACGGTCTTCCCAGTTTTTCAGCTTGATGATAAACGAGCCGTAGGTGTTGCCCTGGCCGCCCACGAAGCTATAGCCGGTGATGGCGGTGGTGGTCTGGATGGCGGGGATGGTGCGAGCTATGCTGTCAACCTGGTCCATGATAGCCTTGGTTTTCTCAAGCGCGGTGGCAGGCGGCATATCCACAACACCCATGATCGTACCGGTGTCTTCGTTGGGTACGAGTCCTGTCGGAGTAGTTGACATGAGCCATACGAGAACCACTACGGAACCTGCAACAGATGCGAAAGCTATCCATTTGTGGTGCAGGAAGAGCGTGGTGGCCTTCTTATATTTTGAAAGGAGGGCATCGAACGCTACGTTGAACCAATAGAAGAAACGCTTGCGGAAAGGAAGCTTTTTCTCGCTCTTGGGAATGTCGTAGCCGCCTGTCATTTCGGTCTCGTCGTCGGTTTTGTGCGGCTTCAGGAAAAGGGCGCAAAGTGCAGGCGAGAGGGTAAGGGCGTTGACTGCCGAGAGGAAAATGGCCATCGCCATAGTCAGACCGAACTGACGGTAGAACACTCCTGAAGGACCACCCATGAACGACACCGGGATAAACACGAGCATCATCACGAGGGTAATCGACACAAGGGCGCTTCCGATTTCGTTCATGGCATCGATGGCGGCGCGTTTTGCCGACTTATAGCCCTGGTCGAGCTTGGCATGCACCGCCTCCACCACCACTATGGCGTCATCGACCACAATCGCAATCGCAAGTACGAGCGCGGAAAGGGTGAGAAGGTTGATGGAGAACCCGAAGATGTAGAGGAGGAAGAACGTACCGATCAACGCCACCGGGATTGCAATCATAGGGATGAGGGTTGAACGGAAGTCCTGCAGGAAGATAAACACCACGAGGAACACGAGGATGAATGCCTCGATAAGAGTCTTGACCACCTCATGAATCGAAGCGAAAAGGAAGTCGTTGACGTTGAGGGTGTATCCGAATTTAAGACCTTCGGGGGCTTCCTTTTGGAATCGGTCGAGTTCCGCCACGATGTTGTTTACCACCTCCGTGGCGTTCGAACCCGGCGACTGGAACACGAGTGCCGCAACGCCTACGTGGCCGTTGATAGTGGCATGGAAGCCGTAGGAGAGGCGTCCGAGTTCAACGTCGGCTACGTCTTTGAGGCGAAGGATCTGCCCGTCGGGGGTTGCACGGATAATTATGTCTTCAAACTGCTGCTCATCGGTGAGACGTCCCTTGTAACGCATGACATACTGGAAGCTCTGGTTGCCTCGTTCGCCGAATTGTCCGGGAGCCGCTTCTATGTTCTGCTCGGCAAGAGCGGCGGAAACATCGGTAGGCATAAGGCCATATTGAGCCATCACATCCGGTTTCAACCAGATACGCATACTGTAGTCGGCTCCCATCACCATAGCCTCGCCTACACCGTATATACGCTTAATTACCGGGATTACGTTGATGGCGAGATAGTTCTCGATGAAGCTTTCGGAATATTTGTTGGTTTCATCGTAAATGTCGAACACGATAAGCATTGACGACATACGTTTCTGAGTGATCACACCCACCTGGTTGACCTCCGCAGGAAGGAAAGAGGCAGCCTTCGCCACACGGTTCTGCACATCGACGGCAGCCATGTCGGGGTCCATGCCCTGTTTGAAAGTCACGGTAATGGTGGCGGAGCCGTTGTTGGCGGCGGAAGAATACATATAGTCCATATTCTCCGCACCGTTGATCTGTTCCTCAAGAGGGGCTATGACGGAGTTGAGGACAGACTGGGCATTCGCACCGGTATAGGTAGTCGAAACCTGCACGGTCGGCGGCGCAATGTCAGGATATTGCTCGATAGGGAGAGCCATCAGGCCAAGGATACCGAATATCACGATGAAGACTGATATTACGGTAGAAAAAACAGGCCTGTTGATAAACGTTGCTAAATTCATCTTTTCTGCAATGAATGGTTATTATTTTTCTGCGGCTGCTTTGGCGTCGTTCTCTGTCTGAGGTGCGGCAGGAGTCGCGTCGGAGGTCTTGGGAGTGATTACCATTCCCTCGCGGGTGGTGATACCTACGCCTTCGGTCACGATTGTTTCGCCCGGGTTAAGTCCGGAAGTCACGATATAATTCTTGCCGTCGTTTTCAGGAGCGATTGTGATGTTTCTCGATTTGAGTTTGGCGGAATCTCCCACTACGAACACGAATTTCATATCCTGCACCTCGAATGTGGCTTTCTGAGGCACAAGCATCACACCCTGATGTACGGAGGGGAGAAGCACTTTGCCCGTATTGCCGCTTCGAAGCATTCCGTCGGGGTTGGGGAAGAGGGCTTTTGCATTGGCACTTCCCGTGGCCTGGTTGAGCACGCCGGAAACGGAAATGATTTTCCCTTTGTAGGGATATACTTCGCCGTTGGCGAGCTGCAGTGAAACTTCGGGGAGCTGGCCGATGGCTTCCTTAAGCGAACGCTTGCCGCCGTCGGTGTAATTGAGCACATCCTTCTCCGTGAGCGAGAAATTTGCTTCGATGTCGGAATTGTTTGAAAGCACAGTAAGAAGTGTGGAGGGCGACACAAGGGCACCTTCCTTGAAGTCGATTACGCCGACCATTCCGGAAACGGGGGCGGTGACTACGGAATAAGAAAGATTCTTGCGTGCGGACGTGAGTCCTGCCTGGGCCTGCTGAAGCTGCGCCTTAGCCGAGTTCAGGGCATCGACCGAGGTCTGGTATGCCGAAGCGCTTATGATGTTCTTGTCGAGAAGAATCTTGTTGTTGTTGGCGTTCGTCGTGGCTGTATTGACGTTTGCCTGCGCAACCGCCACGGCTGCCTGTGCCTGTTCCACTGCCGCCTGGAGCTGTACCTGGTCGATGGTGAACAAAACCTGTCCTTTCGAAACATGGTCGCCCTCCTTGACATTTACCTTTGTAAGGAATCCGCTTACCTGAGGACGGATTTCGACATCGTTTTTACCTTCAAGGGTAGCCGGATAGGCTGTCTCAAGTGTGGCATCGGTTGTTGCCATTGTCAGGACAGCGAGTTCGGGAGCCATCATTCCCTGCTGCTGGTCTGATTTACCTTTGCACGACGGAAGCATGAGGCCTCCTGCTGCCAGCAAAAACGCCGACACATAAATCTTTCTGATTTTCATATTAACTTAATTGTTTCCTTTCAGGATTATATGGATTTGTTTATATCTGTGATGTGGAATGGATATTGAAGGTTAAACCACTTCATTATACCTGTAAAAACTCTGCAAAGTTAATAAAAAAGGAATTAAGATGATAAGAATCCATCTTTTATCGGACATATTGACCAAATTTTGTTCGGTTTAGAAAACTAAATTCAAAATTCCGGTTTTGCAGGTTTCTGTTTTACGGGATAACGTATGTATAATAACACTTTAATTACAGACAAACACATTCTGGGCTTTAACTATAAACATCCGAGGATTTAAAAGGTTTTAAAAAGAAAGAACACCCATGGATAAGCGAGCTGTTAAGTTTCCATGAGCGTTCTATCATTTTTCCGGGAGAATCAATCTTTGTTGAAAGGGGGAGGAGTGCCGGCATCATCCGGGTCCGAATCGGTTTCGGTGGATTCCTTCGATTTTTTCTCCAAGCGTTTCGCTTCCTCCTTTTTGTTAATCTCGATGATTTCGTCGGTGCGACTTTTCCACTTGCGCGGACCGAGAATTTTCTCCACGTCGTCATGGAAAATCACTTCCCTTTCCACAAGGAGGTCTCTTATTTCATTGTGTTCTTTGGCGTATTTTCTCAGAATGTCTTTAGCACGTGCATACTGCTCGTTGACAATTCTCTTGACTTCCTCGTCGATGACCTTGGCGGTCTCGTCGGAGTAGGGTTTGGTGAATCCGTAATCCTGTCCGGTGGAGTCGCTGTAATTAATGTTGGGGAGCTTGTCGCTCATGCCATAGACGAGCACGAGCGAACGGGCTATTTTGGTGCATTTCTCAAGGTCGTCGCTTGCTCCCGTGCCAACCTGTCCTGTGAAGACCTCTTCGGCAGCACGTCCCGCAAGAAGACCGCACATTGTATCGAGAAGGGCCTGCGTGGGGATAATCTGACGTGCCTCCGGGGCATACCATGCGGCGCCGAGCGCCCTTCCACGCGGGACGATGGTGACTTTCACGAGCGGGTTGCCGTATTGTGTCATCCAGCTGATTGTGGCGTGGCCGGCTTCATGGGTGGCGATGGAAAATTTCTCTTCGTCGGTGATTATTCTTGAACGCTTTTCAAGACCGCCGACGATACGGTCTATCGCGGCCATGAAATCGTCCCAGTCAACAGCCTGCTTGTTGTTGCGGGCGGCAATAAGGGCTGCTTCGTTGCAGACGTTGGCGATGTCTGCTCCGGAGAATCCTTGGGTCTGGCGTGCGAGCTGCTCCACGTCGAGCTTGCTGTTCACTTTAAGATTGCGCAGATGCACGTTGAAAATTTCCACACGATCGGTGAGCTCCGGCAAGTCAACGTATATCTGGCGGTCGAAACGACCGGGACGAAGCAAAGCCTTGTCGAGCATGTCGGCGCGGTTGGTGGCGGCGAGGATGATAACGCCGTTGTTTGAGCCGAAACCGTCCATCTCCGTAAGCATCTGGTTGAGCGTGTTCTCACGTTCGTCGTTCGAACCCATGTTGGGGTTTTTTCCACGCGCACGGCCCACGGCATCGATCTCATCGATAAACACGATGCAGGGGGCTTTCTCCTTGGCCTGTTTGAAGAGGTCGCGCACGCGTGCTGCTCCCACTCCGACAAACATTTCGACAAAATCGGAACCCGACATCGAAAGGAACGGCACGTTTGCTTCCCCGGCCACTGCTTTGGCAAGGAGGGTTTTGCCCGTTCCGGGAGGGCCTACAAGGAGGGCGCCTTTGGGAATCTTGGCCCCGAGTTCGGTGTATCTTTGCGGATTTTTAAGGAATTCAACGATTTCCTCGATTTCGACTTTAGCTTCCGCAAGACCTGCAACGTCTTTGAAAGTCACGGTGTTGCCGTTGTCTTTGTCAAAAACGGTGGCACGCGATTTGCCTACGTTGAAGATGCCTCCGCCACCGGCACCCCCGCTCATTCTTCTCGACATATAGACCATGAAGACAACGAGCAGAAGAATCGGCCCGAAATACCAGAAAAGCTTCATGAAATCAGACCCTTTCTCATAGTTTACCTTAATGAGCGGTTTCCCTTCCGCAGTCAGGGCGGCGTTCCATGAATCGATTTTTTCTTGTATTTTGTCAGAAGAGGGTATTGTGGTCTTTATTTTTTTGTCGCCTTCAAAGGCGTCGGTATTGTCGAATTTATGTTTTTTCGCGCCGGCATCGGTCACGTACCCCTCCGCAGTGTTGGTTTCGGCAAAGACTTTGATTTTATCGATGTCGCCTGCAAGGGCGGCCTTTTCGAAGTCGGTCCAGTCAACATCTTTGGTTTGCGAGGCGTCTTGGAAATAAAACAAGGCGAACAGCGACAACAGAATCACGCCATACATCCAATACATATTGAACGGAGGGCGTTTGTTCTGATTTCCCTGTTTGGGATTTTTCGGGTATTTTATCATAAATTATGGAAATTACAATTTAGGGGTGAATATGGTTAATCGATGTCGGGGACCAATTCGATTGGTGCGTCGTTCCAAAGGGATTCAAGACTGTAGAAGGTTCTGAAGTCGGGAAGAAACACATGCACCATTATGTTGCCGTAGTCGATAATAATCCATTGGCTGTTGCGGTAGCCTTCGTAGTTCAAGGGTTTTACCTTGCATTTTTCAAGGAGGCTTTCCCTTACGGAATCTGCAATGGCAGCCACTTGAGAAGTGCTGTTGCCCTGGCAGATTATGAGCTTGGATGTGGAAGCGCCGTCGATTTCAGAAAGGTCGATAATCGCAATCTTTTTCCCTTTCTTGTCGGTAATCGCTTCCACGATATGGTTTTGGATGTCGGTGTTGTCTTGCATTCGGTCTGATGGTTTGATGTTATGCAATCATCCGCGAAGTGATTGGCGGCGATTACATAATGGTATAACAATTATTGCGCCAAATTTATCGGAGATGAAAAAAACAGATGCGAAATTACAAAAAAATGCCCAAACTTCAAAGAAGCAGGGCATTGAGAAGATTAATTTATTAATAACTTTTTGCGGTTGCGGCATTCGTGGCAACGGTTTTGTCATTCGCCGTATCTCATTTCAATCACATCCCAGTCGATTATATCCCAGAGTTTGTGGAGATAGCTTGCGCGCAGATTTTGATAGTCAAGATAATATGCGTGTTCCCAAACGTCGAAGGTCATAATCGGCTTGAGTCCGCTTGTCAGCGGGTTTTCGGCATTCTTACCTTGTAAAATGAAAAGTTTTCCTTCGGAATCGGCGGCGAGCCACACCCATCCGGATCCGAAAAGGGTGGCGCCGGCTTCTTCAAATTTCTTCTTGAATTCGTCGAGGCTTCCGAACTGAGCGTCGATTCTTTCACGGAGTTTGCCCGAAGGTTCTTTCATGCCGTCGGGAGAGAACTGGAAGAAATAGAAGATATGGTTCCAGGCCTGTGACGCGTTGTTGAAAAGTTTGCCGTCGCTCTTCACAATGATGTCCTCAAGAGCCATGTCGGCAAATTCCGTGCCTTCGATAAGTTTGTTAAGCGTGTCGATATAAGCCCTCTCATGTTTGCCGTAATGATATTCGATCGTGGTAGGGGATATCACCGGAGCCAAAGCATCCGGGGCATAAGGAAGGCGAGGTTGGGTGAATTTCATAATTATAAACCTTTTAAGATTACATGCTTTAAAATTTCTACAATCATAACAATTCACCCGTCCTTTTGTTCAACGTGCCCGGTTCAATCAAAGATTGAATCCCAGTCTTTCCAAACGGGGTGGTAGCCTCTGCCCATGATTGCTTTTTCAACTTCGCGGGGCGAACGCTCGTCGCTCACCTCGAATTGCTCAAGCGATTCAGGCACGGAGGAGTAGCCTCCCGGGTCGGTCTTGCTTCCGGCGCTCATCGAAGTGACTCCGAGAGGAATCATATTGTCGCGATATGCCGGGGCCTCTCTGGTGGAATAAGATATGTCGGCGTCATGGTCGAAAATCCTGAATGCGAAAGTCAGCTGGGCGAGTTGCCTGTCGGAAATGATGCTTTTGGGCTGAAATCCGCTTTCCGACGGCCTCATCCTCGGAAAATTGACTGAATAGCGGCATCTCCAGTATTTTTTCTGAAGATACCTCAGATGGCGCGCCATCATAACCACGTCGCCGCGCCAGTCTTCGAGACCGAGCAATGCCCCGAGCCCGATTTTATGCACGCCCGCCTCTCCCATGCGGTCATATCCGTTGAGGCGCCAGTCGTAGTGGCTTTTCATTCCCTTGGGATGGTATTTGCGATACGCCTCCCTGTGATAAGTTTCCTGGAAACATACCACCCCGTTCAGTCCGGAATGCGTGAGGCGTTCGTAGTCGGCGGCACGCATAGGCTGAACCTCTATGGTGAGGTTATGGAAATAGGGGCGGCATGTGTGGAGCACTTTTTCAAGATAATCTACGCCGCACAGTGAGGGATATTCGCCAGAGACAATCAGGAGGTTTTCAAAGGGGCCCATGCGTTTGATTGCCTTGCATTCCTCTTCAATCTGCGCCATGTCGAGGATGGTGCGTTCGAAGGGGTTGTCGTGGTTGAAGCCGCAATAAATGCATTTGTTGGTGCATGCGTTTCCCACGTACATCGGGATATACATCGAAATCGTCTTGCCGAAACGTTCGCTGGTGAAATGGTTGCTCAGGGCGGCGAGTTCCTCAAGCCTTGGAGCCGCCGCTTCGGAAATAAGCACCGCGAACTCTTCCGGTGTGAGCGGTTTTACGTCGCGGCGAGCCTTGGCGATTACGCGGTCAACGTCAGCCGTGGTGGCGTTTTCCACAAGGGCGACGGTGTCGTCCCAGTCATATCGGTCGATTATGTCGGCGAATCCATGTCCGAAAATAGCATCGGGCGTTGGGTCAGAAATCATTCTCCGCATTTTTCCGTGATGCTTTGTGAAATCCTCATTGCGCAGAAGTTGGGGCCGCACATTGTGCAGAACCGGTCGTCTGCGTCCGGAGCGTTTCTTCTTGAATCGAGATAGTAGCGTTTTGCTTTCTCAGGGTCGAGCGAAAGGTTGAACTGGTCTTTCCATCTGAAGTCATACCTCGCTTTGCTGAGGGCGTCGTCTCTCACCTGCGCTCCCGGAAACCCTTTTGCAAGGTCGGCCGCGTGTGCTGCAATTTTATAGGCTATCACGCCTTCCCTCACGTCGTTGAGGTCGGGCAGCGAGAGGTGCTCTTTGGGAGTGACGTAGCATATCATGGCGGTGCCGAGGTCGGAGATGATGGCAGCCCCGATTGCCGACGTGATATGGTCGTAGCCGGGAGCGATGTCGGTGGTGAGGGGGCCGAGGGTGTAGAAGGGGGCTTCATGGCAAACGTCGGCCTGCTTCTCCATGTTGGCTCTTATCTTATGCATAGGCACATGTCCGGGACCCTCGATGAGCACCTGCACGTCGTGTTGCCAGGCTTTTTCCGTCAGCTCGCCGAGCACTTTGAGTTCGAGGAACTGCGCACGGTCGTTTGCATCGTGAATGGAGCCGGGGCGCATGCCGTCGCCGAGCGAAACAGCCACGTCATATTTATTGAGAATCTCGCATATTTCGTCGAAATGGGTATAAAGGAAGCTTTCGCTGTCGTGTTCCACACACCACTGCGTCATTATGGATCCGCCGCGCGACACGCATCCGGTGAGTCGTTCCGCCACAAGCGCGGCATGCTCACGTAGCACTCCGGCATGGATGGTGAAATAATCCACTCCCTGCTCGCATTGTTCGATGAGAGTGTCGCGATAAATTTCCCACGTGAGTTTCTTCACATCGCCGTTCACTTTTTCAAGTGCCTGATAAATGGGCACCGTGCCCACTGGCACAGGACAGTTGCGGATTATCCATTCACGTGTTTCGTGGATGTTGTCGCCGGTCGAGAGGTCCATCAGTGTGTCGCCTCCCCAATAGCAGCTCCATACGGCCTTCGCCACTTCCTCCTCTATTCCGGATGACAATGCCGAGTTGCCGATGTTGGTGTTGAGTTTCACAGCAAATGCCTTCCCTATAATCATAGGTTCGGCCTCCGGATGGTTGATGTTGGCTGAAATGATGGCGCGTCCTGCGGCAATCTCATCCCTTACAAATTCAGGTGTGATGTGGCTTTTGATTCCCCTTGTCTCGTTGTCGAGGTTTTCCCTTATTGCCACATATTCCATTTCCGGGGTGATAATCCCTTTCTTGGCATAATGCATCTGCGTTACCCGCTTTCCCTCTTTGGCGACTCTCGGGCGATGCACCATGGGGAATCGGATGGCGTCGAGTTCCGGCATATCGCGGCGTGCGCGTCCGTATTTGCTTGTGATGTCGTCGAGCAGTTCGGTGTCATTTCTCTCTTCCACCCAGCTTTCCCTTATTCTCGGGAGACCTCTGTTGATATCGACTGTAATGGCGGGGTCGGTATATGGTCCGCTTGTATCATAGACGGTTACGGGGGCATTCGGATATTCCACTCTTTTCCCGTTTTCTATCTTTACGGTGGGATATTGTGAGATTTCCCTCATAGCCACCTTTATGGGATGAAGCTTTCCGCTGACGTATTTCTTCTTTGAATTGGGGTAAGATGAAACGTCAATATTTTCGATTTTCATTAAATGTCAGGAGTTTATATGTTGTGGTATAATGCGTTTTGTCGATTTCGGCAGGTTAGTCGAGAAACGAAGTAAGGGGGCTTGTGGCGACTGCATGGTTACTGACTGCGCCGAGCCCGGCGTTGAGGGCCTCCCTACCGGCGATTACTGCGCGCCTGAAAGCGTCTGCCATCAACACGGGGTTACCCGCCACGGCTATCGCCGTGTTCACAAGGACCGCGTCGGCACCCATCTCCATAGCCTCGGCGGCATGTGACGGCGCTCCAAGACCTGCGTCAACCACCACCGGCACGTTGCTTTGCTCTATTATGATTTCAAGAAGGTCGCGGGTTATGAGCCCTTTGTTAGTGCCGATGGGGGCGGCGAGGGGCATTACGGCGGCCGCACCCGCTTCTTCAAGGAGTTTGCATAGCACAGGGTCGGCCTGGATGTAGGGCAACACCGTGAATCCTTCGGCGGCAAGCGTTTCCGTGGCTTTCAACGTCTCGATAGGGTCGGGCATCAGGTATTTCGGGTCGGGGTGTATTTCGAGCTTGATAAAACCAGTGCCGAATATCTCGCGGCTCATGCGCGCCGCCAACACGGCTTCCTTGGCGTTTCTCACGCCGGAAGTGTTGGGCAGCAGCTGCACGTTGTCGCGGTTGATGTGGGTGAGCATTTCGTCGGTGGCTTCGTTCATCATGTTCACTCTTTTCATAGCCACCGTTATCATTTGCGAGCCCGAACTTTTTATGGCTTCGAGCATGGTTTCGGGAGAAGAGAATTTGCCGGTGCCCACAAACAGGCGCGAGGTAAATTCCCTTTCCCCGATTTTCAATATTTCGTCCATTGTCAGATATCGTTGGAAAATGTTTGTTGTGTTTTGTTTATTCCGTCATTGGGAGTGCGGCGATGAAACGCTCGGTCTCTTTCACCATGTCTTTGGCAAAAGCGATTGCGCCGCTCACTGCGATTCCGTTGGCACCGGCCTCGATTATGGGAAGCACGTCGTCAAGCTTTATGCCCCCTACCGCCACATGTGCTATGTTGATGTTCTTTTCCGTCATCTCGTAGCATAAGGTGCGAAGCCCTTCTATGCCGAGCACCGGGGCGAGGTTCTTTTTTGTGGTGGTTGAGGCGAAGGGGCCGAGTCCGTAATAGTCAATGTCGAGGTTGCTCACGGCAAGCACGTCGGCGATTGTGTTGGCCGTTACGCCGATTACGGCTGCGGGCCCCAGAATCATTCTCGCTTTGCTGCAAGGCATGTCTTCCTTGCCGAGATGCACACCACCCACATTAAGTTCCTTTGCAAGCTCGACCCTGTCGTTGAGGATGAGGAAAACTTCTTTTTTCTCGCATTCCGGTTTTACGGCCTCCACGACTTTTCGTATCTCATCGTCCGACGCCTCCTTCATGCGTATCTGCACCCAACGGCATCCTCCTTCTATGACCGCCAGCACTTGGTCTTCCACCGGCACGTTGCAGTCTGTGTTTGTTATATATTGCAGCATAATTATAAGGTTTTAGATTGTTTTGTTTCTTTTGTTTTCTCTTGTTGCCAGAAATGTCCGAGCATGGCCGCCCCGTAAAATCCCGCATCCTTGATGGCGGTCAATTTATCGGGAGTGACCCCTCCGAGAGCTATCACTTTCCTTCCTGTCAGTTTTCCTTTAAGATCGGCAAGGTTGAACGCGCTCATATATCCTTTTTTCGATATCGAATCAAAAATGGGAGAGAGGGTCACATAGTCGTAAAGCCCGGCGCAGTTAAGCTGCCCGATGTCGTGGAGCGACTTGCTTACCGATTCTGCTCCTGCTATGGGCACGGGATTTCTGCCGTTGAGGTGAACTCCTCCAAGACCGAGCTCGGCGGAGAGTCTGAAATGGTCGTGAATTTTGATTCTGGAGCGAAGCCGTGCAGGAATCTTTTCAATGAGCGAACGGGTTCTCTCATAAGTCCATCCCGGCTTTCGCACATGCACCAGGTCGGCTTCGCCCGAATCAAGAATCCGGCATATTTGGGCCGCTTCATCGGGAACGTCGTCAGGAGCGGTGATGGCGATAATCAATAGTCCGTTTACCATTCCTTAGCGGTTTTATCCTCCGAATGCAGCCGAAATCACCGTCACGCGGTCGAGTTCATGTAACTTAGTCAGTTTCCAATCGTCTTTCTTCACAATCATGTCGTTTACGGCGATGGCTGTGCCTTGTTTCTTGATTCCTTTCCATTCCGCCAAATCTTCCACCGACATATAGTCGTCCGGAAGTTTCGTGGGGATATTGTTAAGAATGATGTTCATATTGTTTTCAGATTATAATTGTTAGTGTTTAATACGCCGTTGCACGAATGCCCGTATTCATATCCTCGGCTTGCCTCGATTATATTCTTGATTGTGTGTTCTGCGGCGTAAAATGCATCCACGATTCGAGCCCCTTTTGCCATTTCGCAGGCGAGAAGGGTGGAGAGGGTGCAGCCTGTGCCGTGAAGGTTATGGCAATCTATCTTAGGGGACTCGGCTACATGACATTCGCAACCGTGCGCCGTTCTGATTGCGGCCACGTCTGCCACGGTATCATTGGCGGTATGTCCTCCTTTTAATATAACCGCTTTGCAGTTGAAGAGTTCAAGCAGCTTACGGGCAATGTCGGTGAGTCCTTTTCGATTATAATCTTCGAATTCATCCGCCGGTTCTCCGAGAAAAAACGCCGCTTCCTTGAGATTGGGGGTGACTGCCGTGGCTAATGGTAGCAACCTTTCCTTATAGAACCGTATGGTGTGTCCCGTCGAAACGGATAGGTCTTTGCCTGACGTGGCGGAAAGTACAGGGTCTATGACTACAGGCACACCGGCAATCGAATTTTCAATGAATTGTGCTATGGCCTCTCCGTTTTCAATCGACGCGAGCATACCGATTTTAACGGCATCCGGAATCTGGTCATCTATTACTGAGTGTAATTGCGCTTCCACGACATCGCTTGCAACCGGAAATATTGCACTGATTGCCGACGTGCTTTGAGCCGTAACGGCAGTAACCGCCGTCATTGCATAGACGTGGCAAAGGTCGGCGGCTTTAATGTCGGCTTGTATTCCGGCTCCCCCTGAAGAGTCGGAGCCTGCGATTGTCAGAATTGTGGTTAGTCTCATACGCATAAAAAATCGGTCTGACCTGATGTCTGGACCGATTTTCCATGTATTCTGTCGTAACAAAAGACATAAAACGGGGGAAGCTCCCTTCGTCGGTATTATCCGCATCAGGTTCACAGGGTATGATCTCAGCCCATGCGGGCACCCCTGCTTCGTCGGCAAAGTTACAAAAATAATCCGGAAAACCCGTCAAAAATAAAAAATATTTATTAAGGTTTTCAGTTTGAATGGCTCGCCAGAGTTGACTGGGCGATACAATCAGCCGTAAAGAACCATTTTTTATAGATTGCTTTTTGATTGTATAATTTGGTAATTTATAAACTTGTCGGTATCTTTGCGGTGTGAAATATTGTCATTCTGTCGGATATTGGCTTAACATCCTATTTAATTAGTATAACACTCTGTTTAATTATATGAATTAAGATGGTATGTCATTAATTATGAGTTCACAATGAAAACTACAATATTGATATTTATTGTTTTTCTGTTTTCTTTTGATGTTTATTCAAGAGAGATTATTGAGCGTGTTATTGAACCGGCTTTGATTGAGATACGATATGACTGCTGCAAAACCCTTGATACTCTTAATATGGAAACCGATTTTCACAGTTACGAACTGACCCTTAAAGTTGGCAAAACATCAAGTGCATTCTATTCTGTTGAATTAAAAACGGTGGATTCCATAGAATATAGGAACGACGAAGCTTTCCTGGCAAGATTAAATAATAGCGATGCATATAGTTTAAAGGCTAAATTGCCAAGAGAAAAAGTTTTTAAATATTTCCAGGAAAACAAGATTATTGTCCATGACAGATTTGACATGGGCAACTGGTTGATTGAGGAGAATATTTCAAAGCCATTATGGACTGTAACCGATTCTACCAGAAATATCCTTGGATATGAATGCATTTACGCCTTTGCCGATTACCGAGGTCGCAGATGGGAGGTCTGGTTTACCCCGGATATCCCTGTCAGCGACGGTCCATGGAAACTATGTGGACTACCGGGACTTATTCTTAAGGCACAAGATTCAAGAAGACATTATATATATGAATCTCTTTATATCGGCACCAAGGATGTAGGAAATGTTGAGTATTATGATTACGATGCCGGTAACCGTTTAAAGACAACACGATTGAAGGCACTTTCACGTAAATTTAAAGCCTTGCATGAAGACCTGCGCTTCAAAATAATGTCATCAGGAGCGTTCGGTGTTTATAACCCCAATATCAAGGAACGGAAAGTGATTCCACATACAAATTATGATTTTGAGGAAACTGATTACCTGCATGAATAGAAGTTTAAACAACTTCATAGTAATAGGTGATGAAAAGAATGTTGTTGAAGGGAGTTTTTTAGAATGAAATTTACAAGATTTATCATAAAGCCACGACATGCCGGAGGTTGTTTCAAACGTTTCTGCATGGCACTTCTTTCTTTTGTATTTCTGAATGGATTTGGTTATGCACAATCCACACCTCAGGAATTCACATTAGACACCGCATTGGTGAAAGTGAAATATGAACGGATTCTCAACATCGATACTTTGAAATCCGATATGATAAAGAAAGAATATCTTACGTTGCAGGCGGGTCTTAAAGCTTCAATTTTCTTTTCTGCGAAGCGACGGGAAGAGAACAAACTAATGTTTTCAAATTTCGATTATTGTCTTGATGTTTTCAGAGACCAGGCAAAGCTTGGCGAGATTGCTGTGCTTGAACGAGACGTAATATTCAGAAGATATGAACTTAACCAGACCATTACTCACCAGCGTTTTGACATGACACACTGGATAATATATGAACCCCTTGAAAAACCGGTATGGACAATCGGTCAGGAATCGGATACGGTATTGGGATTCACTTGTATTAAAGCCACTGCTTCATTCCGTGGAAGAGAATGGACAGCGTATTTCGCTCCCGAGATTCCTATCGGCGAAGGTCCATGGAAACTTTTTGGATTGCCGGGTCTCATTCTTAAAGCATACGACTCGAAGCATCATTATGAATATGAAGCTAAAGAGATTGATACTTCTTCTGCCGGATTGGTAGAGTATTTTAATGATTTCGACCGTTTGGAATTACATGACCGGAGAAAAGCCTTGAAATTACACAAAGAATCACTTGGCAAGGATATCAGAGGCATGATGATTTCAGCATACGGATTAAAATTAGACAAACCTCTTAAGCAGGATGACACTCCTGTGAACTATGATTTCGAAGAAACCGATTACCCCCATGAATGACGAGACATGAGATATTTTCTTACATTGTATATTCTTTTCGTGAATTGCGCTGTGGCAGCGTCGCAGACAGTGGTCAAAGGGAATGTGGTCGAAGACATTTCCGGTAAGACTATTGCCGGTGTAAACGTTATGGCAAAAGATTTCAACGGAAAACTTATGGGGTTTTCACTATCTGATGAAAAAGGATATTTTTCAATAGAAATAAAAGAATCCCCTGACAGTCTTACAATCAACGCCGCTAAACTTGGTTATAAGCCGTTCTCTTCAAAAATTAAAACTGATACCGATCCTTTCACCGTTGTCATGGAGGAGGGCGCATTAGAGCTGCAGGAAGTGGTGGTAAAGGCCGACCGCATCCGGGAAAACGGTGATACCATCACCTATGACGTAGGCAGTTTCGCACAGACACAGGACAAAACCATAGGAGACGTGCTGAAACGAATGCCGGGAATAGATGTCGCGAACAACGGCAAAATCCAATACCAGGGCACTGATATCAATAAATTCTATATCGAAGGAAACGACCTTTTGGGAGGTAAGTACGGTATCGCCACAAACGGCATCTCACATACCGACATAGGCGCAGTCGAGGTGATGGAGAACCATCAGCCCATGCAGGTGCTACGCGGGCTCAGTTTTTCAGACCGGGCCGCCATCAACCTCAAGATGAAGAACAAGTCTAAAGCCACGTTGCTTATGCACGGGAGCGCGGGAGGCGGATGGTCGCAACAGCCAAAGAACGCCCTCTGGCAGGGCGACATATTCACTATGATGGTGACAGATAGACTATAACAATAACCGCGTTTCGGCGCAAGGAGAAAACTCGACAACATATTTCCTTGACAACGTGGACAGGGTTATTATTGAAGACAAGAATTCCCTGGCACACCGCAATGCCGTGACTGGGAAGTTTTCTTATGAAACGAACGAGAAGACCTATTTCCTCAACAACACCCTTTACGCCGACTTTTCATGGAACGACCTGACGCTCAACACTGCAGGTACTTTGCCAAACACGCAGTCGGCGAGGATGCCGGAATATTCGGTGAGCAATCTGTTAAAAGTAATCAAGCGTTTCGGAGGCAACAGGCTCGTCACCTTCAACAGCCGCAACGAATGGAACTCGCTGCCGGAAAGGCTGATGATAAGCAGAGAGGACGAGGATTATGGACAAAGGATAGGACAACATTTTTTCTACACGGATGAACGAGCGTCACTCGGATTTGTGTTCAACCGCGTGTTGTTGTCGCTTGAAGCAGGCCTGTCGGGCTATTTCCGCAACCTCGACACCGACTTATGGGGCGTTGATCTACAGGAATTGAGAAACAGGGAGGAATTGACCACGGACTATCTCAGGGTGTTCGCCGCCCCAAAATTCGAATGGGGTTATAAAAGACTGGAACTGACGTTGAACCTGCCTGTCAACCTTTATTCCTACTTCTTTTCCGGAGCGTTGCGCAATCGGACCGAATTCTTCATTTCGCCGTCGCTCGCGGCAAAATTCCGTCTGAGTCCGAGGATGGCGTTGACTTTGCGCGGCAGCGTGCGCCGTACTCCCGCGTCCCTTCATAACATCCACGGCTCGTCGATCCTCACCGATTACCGTTCATTCAGTTCGGGAATAGACGACTATTACACGTCGTCCGGACATTCCGCCTCGGCATCCTATAGTTTCCGCAATGCACAACGCGGAATTTTCCTGATAGCCATGGGAAGTTATGCCTGGAACAAATCCAAATTCGGAACTGTCCAGAATATCGTGGGCGATTATATTTTCCATTCTTACAAGCCGCAACCATCCGATTCGCGCAATGCAATGGCGTTTGTCAATGTCAGCAAGACCCTCGATTTCATGAGGGGAGCAATCGGTGTGAGAGGAAATTTCAGTAGGATGGAAAATAATATTCTGTCACAGGGCGTTCAGACGGACTATCGCAACGATTCCTTTTCTTTGTCGCCATTCGTCAACGGAAACATCTCCACGTTCTTCAACTGGAACCTGAAATTCACATGGAACAGGTTAGCCCTGAAAATTTCAGATATGTCAAAACGTCGCTCGAACGATTTCATATATTCGGGAAATATTACTTTTACCCCTTGTCCGCTGATAACCTGGACCGCCGGCGGTGAATTCTATCGCAACCAGATAGAGGAGGACCGTTACAAAAATATGATGATGCTCGACACGAGGCTAACATTCAACATAAGCAAACGAGTCGAGATATCGGCTTCGGTTACCAACTTGTTGAACCGAAAGGAATATAGCTACACCACTTACGGCACTCTGTCGCAATATGAACGTTCAAGCCGGTTGCGCGGCAGGGAATTCATGATATCAATATACCTTAAGAAATAATATCAAGAAATAATATCCCTATTCCCCTTATGAAGAGAGCATATTGCAGCATTTGATATATTTCCTTTGATTAGGCTGCCCAAATCTTATACGGGATACTATTCATTTCCCGGCGGGGAGGTCTTGGTCGGAAGGGGGGAGGGCGGAGTTGATGGCTTCGCGGCATTGGGCCATCAGCACTTTTGTGTTGAATCCACGCTCTCCGGGGTAGATGGGTTTGTGGATGGTCATGGTTATTTTGCCGGGGGTGATGTTGTAGGTGTAGCGGGGCATGCGGCGGAAACTGCCGTCGATGGTTATCGGCACCACGGGAAGCTTGAATTCGGAGGCAAGCATGAACGCACCGCGTTTGAAAGGAATCATCTTGCCGTCCCATGTGCGGCTACCTTCCGGGAAAATGACGAGTGACATACCTCCTTTCAACGTGCTTTCAGCTTCAGCGATGGTCTGCTTTATGGCATGGATGTTGGAATCATCAACGAAGATGTGGCCGGCACGTTTGCATGCCGGGCCAACCATAAATATCTTTTCGAGTTCTTTTTTCATCAACCATTTGAAGTTATGGTCGAGGTATCCGTAAATCGACCAGATATCGAACGCTCCCTGATGGTTGGCAACGAAAATATAGGAGGTGTTTTTGTCGATGTTCTCACGTCCTTTCACTTTCACTCTTACAAGGGCGAGCCAACAGCAGAACCTCGACCAGATGTGTGCAGGGTAGTAGCCCCAGAAATGTTTCCCCGAGAGCAGGGAACCTACGCTGGTTATAATTGCCGTTATAAAAGTGACGACAATGAAAATCGGACCGGCTATTAGCCATTGATATATGCGGTAAAGAACTTTCATGACGCAAAGATAGTGAAAAGTTGTCAGTTTTCCGTTGTCGGTTGTCAGTTTTCGGTGCAGGATATATAAAAAGGGGAGAATCGGGTGGTTATCTCCCGGTTCTCCCCGTTGTGTATGCTTTTATCCGTGTAAGGGAATGGATTTATTCGCTTTCGGAAGAGGAATTGCCATCTGGGGCGATCAGCTTATAGCCCTTCCCGTGGATATTGATGATTTCAATGTTGGGGTCGTCTTTCAAGAGCTTGCGAAGCTTTGTGATATAGACGTCCATGCTTCGTGCATTGAAATAGTTGTCGTCGATCCAGATGGATTTAAGCGCGAAATTACGTTCGAGAATCTCATTGACGTGCGAGCATAGAAGAGCAAGAAGTTCCGACTCTTTTGTGGTGAGCTTCTGCGTCTTGTTGTCGGCAATGAGCACCTGTTTCTGGGTGTCGAACGTATATTTCCCGATTTTATAAAGAGTGATTTCCTTATCTTTCTTCCCTTTGACGCGACGAAGGATTGCGCCGATGCGGAATACGAGTTCCTCCATTGAGAAGGGCTTGGTGATATAGTCGTCGGCACCTAATTTAAAACCTTCAAGCACGTCTTCTTTCAAGGCTTTCGCGGTGAGGAATATGATAGGCACTTCGGCATTGACGTTGCGAATCTCCTGAGCGAGGGTGAACCCGTCTTTCTTGGGCATCATCACGTCGAGCACACAGAGGTCGTATTTCCCTTTTAAGAAAGCTTTATACCCTTTTTCTCCGTCGGGGTAAAGGTCGGCGTTAAAGCCTTTGGCCTGGAGGAATTCCCTGAGCAGCATACCCAGGTTTTCGTCGTCCTCACAGAGCAGGATTTTCAGTTTGTCGTCCATAGCTTTATATTTTTTTAGTTTTTTATTTATTCTTTAGGAGTTTTGTCATGGTTAAGTGAAGACGCAAGCGGGAGAGTGATGATGAAAGTGGATCCTTTCCCAAGTTCACTTTCCACGGATATGTGGCCTTCGAATATGGTTATCATTTTCTTGACGTAGGCCAATCCGAGTCCGAAGCCCTTCACGTCATGGCGGTTGCCGGTAGATACCCTATAGAATTTCTCGAAAATCTTTTTAAGGTCTTCTTTCCGGATGCCGATTCCGTTGTCGGCAATGCGTATTTCCAGTTTTTTGGAGTCGATGTCGCGGGTGGAAATCGAAAGCTGGGGTTCCTCATCCTCCCTCATATATTTCACGGCATTGTCGAGAAGGTTGTAAATAATATTCGTGAAATGCATCTCGTCAACGCTTACGATTGAATCTACGGCGTCAAGATGAGTGGTAATCGATCCGCCATATTTCTCAACCTTTATCTTGAATGTGTTGACCACATTCTGAATGGTGAGGTTTGCATCGACGTCGCTGAATTTCAAAGCAGACCCGGAATTGTCGAAGACTGACATCTGGAGCACTTTCTCCACCTGGAAACGGAGGCGTTTCGACTCATCGCCGATTACCTGTGAAAGATGTTTGAGAGACGACGACGATTTTCGGACCGAGTCGTCGTTGAGCATCTGGGCGGCAAGTGAGATGGTAGAAATCGGTGTTTTCAGTTCATGCGTCATGTTGTTGATGAAATCGGTCTTCATCTCCGTCAGCTTTTTCTGCCTGAAGGCAAGAATAATCGTGTAGAGGAAGATTACCAAAAGAATCAAGGTGAAGGCAAGCGTAGGTATGATAAATCGCACACTTGAAAAAATATAGGTGCTCTTTGTTGGAAACTCCACGTTGAGCCGGAGTTGATTGTCGGTATTAGGGAAAAGCACTTGCGAATATTGCGGTTTGTCGTTGTGCTCCTCATATCCGTCGGTGGCATAAACGATGGCTCCTTTACCCGTAGTGACGGCGAAAGTAAAAGGAACATTAAGGCCGTAGCTGGCAAGTTCGGAAGTAAGATAGCTCTTTATCACGGTAGAGTCCGCACGTTCGAAAGCAGGGCGTAGGCCGGCGTCTCTTAAAATGGAGAGGATAACCTCGTTGAGGAGCTCGCGTTGGTAAAGATACTGGCTTCGGATCACTTCCTGCATGTTGCGGTAGTGGCTTTGCACGCTACCGATGGGGGAGGGGAATCCGATTTTGGAAGGGTCTTGCTTCGAGCGGTCAACCTCGGCAGCGAGGGTATATTTGGTGACTGTGCCGTCGGGACTTTCAACAGTATAGCGGATGTTTTCCCCTTCCGTGGAAAACGGCTGTTCTTCGTAAATGTTTGATTCGATGATGTTCACGTCTTCTTCAAGGAAGTGTAGCGTCTCTTTCTTTTCGAGGAATGCCGAAGTGGATGACAACGACCGCATCACAATTTCGGAAAACTGAGCATCCCTCATCTTGACCATGTTCTCAAGATACATGATCTGGAAATAGAGGAGTGCGCCGAAAGTGATCGACATCACTATTGTAAGAAGCCATATTATCGATTTCTTCATCTAATCTTGAATTGTTTGTGAACCGGGGAAGAGAGTTAACCCAATTCCATATTTGTTACATAGATTTAACAATTAAAAACGCAGTTGGTTTATTTGTGATTTTAACATTTTAGTGCAAATTTAACAATTAAATGTGAAAATTTCAATTTTTCTTGAATAAAAACACCGAAATTGAGAAGATGACGATGTGGATGAGTGCGGATTCGAGTGATTTTGGGGATGGATTATAATCTATGTCGAAAAAATTCGTTATAAAAATGGTTTTATGTGTCCGGATTTACGGATTATCACCCGATTTTATTACTTATGATATGAAATCCATTTTATATAATCTGATATTTGCAATAGTTTTTCCCATTGCCTCAGTTTCTTGCGGAGGAGAAAAGAATTATCCGGACGAGCCGGAACCTAACGAACCTGCGAGGAAACGCACCGTGCTTTTATATGCGGTGGCATCCAACGATCTTTATGTCAATCTTGTGGATGATAAGGAGGAAATGCTTGTTGCAGCCAAGGATATGGACCTTGACGGACTATCGATGCTTGTGTATGAGGTGAAGAGATACTACAACCAGGAGCTTAAAAGATATGAATATCCGGATCCCACTCTTTCAGAGATAGTAAAGGATGAGACAGGGGAATGCCGTTTCGAGGTTGTCAAGACCTATGACAAGAGCCTTTATTCCACAGATCCAAAGCGGATTTCAGAGGTTATCAGAGATGTTGCAATGGAACGTTCGGCAGACTCATACGGTCTTGTTTTATGGTCGCATGGCACCGGAATCGACCCTTCTTTTTCCACTCATGCCACAAAAGGGGGTGAAACTTGTGAAAGATATCTTCCTGAAATGTATTCGTTCGGTTCAGACAACAATCAGGATATAAATCCTACTTATTATGACGAGATTGACATCGACGAACTTGCCGATGCCATCCCCGACGGAATGTTCAGTTTTATATGGTTTGACGCCTGCTACATGAGCGGAATAGAAACCATATATGAATTAAGAAACAAATGCGATTATTTCGTGGGGTATCCTACTGAGGTCTATATTCCCGGTATGCCTTATCATCTCACGCTTCCCTTCTTTTTGAGGGAAAATCCAGACCTTATTGGAGGAGCCAAGGCATTTTTTAATTATTATGCGGAATATCCTTCTTCCGTGATGCGTACCGCTACGATAGCCGTGGTCGATATGGGTAAACTGGAAAGGGTGGCAGACTATTGTAAGTTGGCATATTCGAAAGATCGGAAGGTAAGTTCCAAGGGTCTCCTTTGTTATTCCAGAGGCAGAATAGGCCCCTTTTATGACTTCGGGCAATATACGAAGTTGATGGCGGAAGGCAATACGGATGCTCCCGATGTCGAGGAATTTAACAAAGCGATGTCGGAATTTGTTATATGGAGCGACGCAACTCCACGGGATTTCAATTATCAGCCTATTGACAAGGAAAAGTATTCCGGTATTTCATGCCATTTGTTTGACCCTGCATCGACAACAGACAAGGCTAATTATTATAAGACACTCGATTGGTATAAGAGGGTGTATTGACTTTGAAAAACAGATAAAACAAATTAATACGAATAACAGATAGAATTACAATGTTTCAGACAGACAACGCAGCCGGAGACATAATTGCCCAACAGGCGGCCGACTCCAAAAGTTTTTTCGATTCGCTAAAGGGATTGAGTTTTGACGATGCTCTCTCCACGATTGCCAACGGCATCGTGCATTTTTCTTTTAAGGTGCTTATCGCCATACTCGTCTTTTATGTGGGTAAGTTCATAATAAAAAAAATATATGGGCTTGTACGCTCCATAATGGTTAACAGGAAAGTTGACGCATCGCTCACCACATTCGTTTTGTCGCTGGTGAATATGCTCCTTTTCTTTATCCTGATTATCACCATAATCGGAATACTCGGAATAGAAACAAGTTCGTTTATTGCCATCTTTGCCTCTGCCGGCGTCGCAATAGGTATGGCATTGAGCGGCACGCTTCAAAATTTTGCGGGTGGAGTGCTAATACTTCTTATCAAACCCTACAAGGTGGGTGACCTGATTGAAGTGCAAGGTTTTACCGGCACCGTCAAGGAAATCCAGATTTTCAACACCGTAATCAATACGGCAGACAACAAACAGATTATAATCCCTAACGGAGGTCTCTCCACCGGCACCATCAACAACTACTCGAAAGAAGATTACCGCAGGGTGGAATGGAAAGTGGGACTGTCATACGGCAACGACGCCGGAAAAGCAAAAGAGGTGATTCTCGGAATGCTCGACGAAGAGGAGACCGTTATAAAGGATAATCAAGCCATGCCACCCTTCGTGGGACTCGGAGAACTTGCCGACAGCAGCATTGTTTTTACGGTGAGAGCTTGGGTGAAATCGGGCGACTATTGGACCCTTTTCTTTCGTATGAACGAGCGTTTCTATAACGAATTGCCGGAAAAAGGTTTTGCTTTCCCCTTCCCACAGTTGGACGTGCATCTTACGGATGTGCCCGAGGGGATGTGCCTGAACAATAAATGATATTGGAAATACCATAGAAATGACTTCCGAGGAAAAAGTAAGGTATTCCCGTCAGATTGCTGTTGAGGGGTTTGGCATTGAGGGTCAGAACAGATTGTTGTCGGCAAGCGTCGCCATTGTGGGATGCGGCGCCTTAGGTTCGATGGTTGCCATGGAACTTGCAGGTGCCGGGGTGGGTAAACTTGTGATTTTCGATTTTGACACTGTGGATGTTTCTAACCTTCAACGTCAGTTTTTTTATGAAACTCAAGAATGCGGGAAACGGAAATCGCAAGTCCTTTCCGGGAGGATAGTTTCATTGAATCCCGGTGTCGTTGTAGAATGTCACGATATCTTCCTGGATGAAGAAAAGGCTTCGACGCTTTTCCGGAATGTGGATTTTGTTGTGGATGCCACCGACAATCCTGCATCAAAAGGGATGGTGGAAAAGGTTTGTCGAAAATTGAATATGCCATGTTGCATAGGCGGCGTGTCGGGTTTTCACGGACAGGTGATGACCATAACGCCGGGCAAGACAACGATGTCTGACGTTTTCGGTGAAGAAAGCCAAGGTGTGCTTCCTTGTCAGGTGTCTGGAGTTTTGGGTTCCGCCGCAGCCTTATGCGCTTCAATCCAAGCGTCTGAGACGATAAAATATCTTGCCCATGTTGGCGAAACATTGCAAGGGAAGATACTTACTTTCGATTTAAGAACAAACGATTTTAAGGTTTTCTCATTGTGAGTAAACAGGTTGTTGTAAAACATTTGTAGGGACATGCCGGAGGAGGCATGTCCCTACAAATGTAAGAATTATATCCGGGGGAACGATTAACCGCAATGCCAGTATTTCCGCACCACGTTCATCATTTCGTTGTGGCTTCCTTCGGTTCTCTTCCTGAGGTCTTTGTCGTGATATTTGCGAAGCTTGTCGATTATTCCGTCGATAAGCTTCGGAGAGAATACGCCGGCTTCCTCGAAAACTCCGCGCTGGAGTTCAAGCGCATCGGCTGAAGCCGCACAACTGTCGGGAAGCGATTTCAGTTGAGCCAGTTTGTCTTTGTTTTCATCGTTGTGTATGTTGACGCTCACATACATGTCTTCTGCCCTTTGCAATGAGTTTTCACGTTCAAACCCTTTTCTGGCAGCCACTACCATGGCGGCGATAAGCTGATAAACGTCGGCGGAGCCGTCGGCGCTTCTAAGTTCCGCCGTCTGTTTTTGCGGGGATGCTGTAACGTCGTTTTCTTCGAGCGGATTAGCCTGCGAACACATATCGATTTTGCCTGTCCATCCCAACGGAACGCGGACAAGGACAGAACGGTTGCGGTCGCCCCAGCAAACCGAAGTCGGGGCCTCCTGATGGGGGACGAGACGGAAATAGCTCGTGGGCACTTTGTTGCCCATGGCTGTGATGGCATCGGCATGTTCGAGAATCCCGGCGATGGCTTTCTTCGCAATGTTGCTGAGTTCTCCGTTTTCGGTCATCATGTTGCGCCCGTCTTTCATAATTTTAAAGTGAATGTGGAGACCGCTTCCGGCTTTCCCTGCCGTGATTTTCGGTGCGAAAGTAACGTCGTATCCTTTTTTTGCACCGAGTGTGCGGATAATCCATTTAGCAATCATAAGATTGTCGGCGGCCTGCATTGCCGGAATCGGCAGGAATTCTATCTCGTTTTGTTCGTAGATCATCCCGTCGAGAGTGAAATTACCCACTTCGTTGTGGCCATATTTGATTTGTCCTCCGGCTTGCGCAATCAGTTCCATACATTCCACGCGGAAGTCGTTGAATTTAGCGTAAGGAGCCGATTCATGATACCCTTTTTGGTCAACCGCATGATAAAGACCCGTGTCGGGTGCAATGACGTAATATTCGAGTTCGCCCATGGCATGGAATTCCATGCCCGTAGTTTTCGTGAATTCTTCGCATGCCTTGCGCAGCGTGAATTCCGGGGAAGAGTGAAGCGGTTTCCCCTCTTTGTCGAAAAATGAGGCGAGAAGAGTGAGAGTCGGGATTTCGGCAAACGGGTCAACAAAAGCGGTGGCGTATCTTGGAATCACGTATAGGTCGCTGTTGCCGGCTTCGATAAACGGGAAAAGGCTCGACCCGTCAACCCTTTCGCCGTAGGTGAGGATTGAATCGAGATAATCTTCCGAGTTGATAACGAAATTCAGGGTCTTTAGACGGTTGTCGTCGGCCGGATACATGAAATTAACCATGCGGATGCCGTTTTCTTTGACAAACCTGATGAGGTCGGATTTCCTGATATCATTCGGTTGTTTCTGAAGAAACTGCACAACCTTGTTTGGGTTGAGGCTGAGATTGAGGTTCATGGTTTTTAATTAATGATTGATTCAACATTTCTGAAACGGAGTGAAATGGATTTTCGACCGTTTCGCTGACAAATTTACACAAAAAAAGATAGCTTACCAAAAGAAAATGGCGAATAACCTAAACAAAGTTATAAGGATGTTGTTGTATTTGTATGAACCAAAATAAATGAATTATGGAAAATTTCGAAGATATTGTCAAGTCAGAAGTCCCTGTGCTGATAGATTTCTTTGCAACATGGTGCGGACCTTGCAAAATGATGCATCCGGTGCTCGAAGAACTGCATGAAAAAGTAGGCGACAAAGCGAGGATTATTAAAATAGATATCGACAAGAATGAGAAGCTTGCCGCCATCTATAATGTACGTTCTGTCCCGACGCTTATGATATTCAAAGACGGAAAGCTTGAATGGAGGGCTTCCGGAGTGCAGTCAGCTTCGTCGCTCGAACAGATACTTGCACAGTATTACTGATGAAACATGACATCGAATCTTTTGCTAACTAAAAAACAATACCCGAAACCCTAATCGTTATTACACCTTATTATGAAAGACCGCACCGGGCATGAATCTCTTTAAATGAGGGTCTGCCCGGTTTTTTGTGACATTATGTCTGCTTGAGAATAAACCGTTTTGACGAAGGGGTGTCTTATATAACATAAGCGGACGAGACTCGATCTCTTCCTTATAATCGATCTCTTCCTTATAATTAGTGAAAATAAAACTTCAGAAAATGAGATTCTTCAAATCGATAGTTATCTTGGCATTCTTAACGTTTTTCGGAATCAGTGGCATGTCGGCTTCCGATTTCGGAAACGAAAAACTCAATTATGTCATCTCATATAAGTGGGGATTGATTCATAAAGATGCCGGCACAGCAACCCTTGAGCTGACAAATCATGGCGACGACTACAGGATAAGGCTTGTGGGAAAGACCAAGCCATGGGCCGACAAATTTTATCAGGTTCGCGACACTCTGCTCGGGGCGGTCAAGAAAAATGGGTTCAAGCCGGCGTCTTATTCGAAGATTGCCCATGAAGACGGTAAATATAGCCGTGACGATATTGTCTATACCTATGCCGGAAGCACCGTGGGCGGCCACGCCAAGCGGACAAAGATAGACAAAAAAGGTAATGTAAGCCATAGCGAAAAACAGCTCACCGCCACCGGCGCTACTTTCGACATGTTGAGTGTGTTCTATTTCCTGAGGACTATCGATTATTCGCGACTCACCTCGGGCAACGTGGTGAAGGCTACTGTCTTTTCGGGTTCTAAATCGGAGAGGCTGACAATCAGATGTGTCGGTAAAGAGACGATTAAGTTGCGCGACAAATCACGCCGTGAGGCATATCATATTAAATTCCGGTTTACAACGGAAGGTCAGAAGAAGTCGAGCGACGACATCGACGCATGGATTTCAACCGACCCGCAACATATACCGTTGCAGGTGGTTGGCAGTTTGCCGGTAGGCCAGGTGAAATGTTATTACATCCCTTGATCAGGGACATTATCTAAGATAAGGATTGAATCTCTTTTCTTCTCCTATTGTAGTAGGGCTTCCATGTCCCGGATAAACTATGGTATTGTCCGGAAGAGTGAGAAGCCCGTTTCTTATACTTGATATGAGGGTGGGGTAGTCACCGCCCGGAAGGTCTGTCCTTCCGATGCTTCCTTGGAAAAGCGCATCTCCCACAATCACAAAACCGTCTTCCCTGTCATAGAGCGCTACGCTTCCCCGGGAATGTCCGGGTACTTCTATTACTTCGAGTTCGCCGTCGCCCACTTTGATTCGGTCGCCCGCTTTTATGAATTGCGTTACCTCGATTCCCTGGAAACTGCCGGTAAGTCCGAACATTTGCGCCTGTTGCCGCATCCTTTCGCCGAGCGGAAGGTCGGCATCGTTCGCCAAAACCGTAGTGTCATATTCTTTTTTAAGGAATGAATTGCCGACGGCGTGGTCGATATGGAGGTGGGTGTTGATGACGGAATCTACTATAAGGGAGTTTTTCCTTATGAATTCCGTCATGGCTTTTTCTTCCTCGCGATTTATCATCCCGGGGTCGATGATTACACATTCTTTGATTGCGGGGTCATAAACTACGTATGTGTTTATGCCGAAAAGGCTGAATTGAAAAATCGCTACTTTCATACTCATATTATTTATACTGTAGTATAAACAATTTTTTTGGTGTTGAAGAATGGTTCTTTGAAAAAATTATTGATATCCACGGTTTCCGTCCGTTGTTTCAAAGAGCGCAGTTCTGCGTTGAGGTCGCCACCTTTGAGGGCTATGATTCCGTTGGGGAGCGCATTGCGTTGCACGTGCGACACATTGCGCGACGCCAGTTTCACAAGGTCGGGCTGGGGCATGACGGCGCGGCTCACAACGAAGTCGAATTTCTCATGGCATTCACCGGAGTCACCGTGTTGGAAACTCACGTTTTTAAGCCCGATAGCGTCGGAAATTTCTTTTGCGACTTTTATTTTTTTCCCGATTCTGTCGATTAGATGGAACCTGACCTCCGGAAAAACAACGGCAAGCGGCAGACCCGGCAATCCACCGCCCGAACCGAAGTCCATGACGGAAGAGCCGTCTTTGAAACTTATGAACTTAGCTATTGCGAGGGAATGCAGAATATGGTTAACCTCGATGTTGTCGATATCTTTTCTCGAAATAACGTTGATTTTCTCGTTCCATTCCGGATAAAGTTCGGTCATCCTTTGGAACTGAGATATTTGTGATTCGGATAGAGAGGGAAAATATTTTATGATATGGTCAATCATGCTGATATGTTTTTATTTGTGTGCAAAGATAGAAAAAGTTGACGAGCCGAAAAACTAATGGTGATAAAATTTGGTGGAACGGCATTAAATTTGTAATTTCGCACTCCCCGGGCTTTTATAAACGATTCCGATTATGGGAGGCGGGCATTAGAATAGATTGATAGTCCACAGAAAAACTGTTTCAACAATATATAAATTTATGGAAATTGAAGGAAGAATAATAATGGACCTTCCACTTCAGTCAGGCACTTCAAAGGCCGGCAACCCGTGGAAAAAGAAAGAATGGGTGCTTGAGACGTTCGGCACTTATCCGAGAAAGGTGAAATTCCATGTGTTTGGCGACCGTGTCGATAATATCCGCCTTGAGATGGGCAGAGATTATGTTCTCTCGTTCGATCTTGAAAGCCGCGAATTCAATGGAAGATGGTACACAGACGTCAATGTGTATGCTGCCAGGGATTATGTAGGACAGAATCAGGCTCCGGCAGCTCCCCAGGGTGGCTACGGACAGCCGCAGGGCGGTTATCAGCAGCCGGCTCCCCAGTTCGGTGCTCCTGCCATGGGTGAAGCACCTTCGTTTACGTCGGCTCCGGCAAACGCAGATGAAGATCTCCCGTTCTGACATGATTCCTCCGTTATAAACGGGATGTCGATATATGTATAAGACGGCTCGCTTGCCACACGGCTAAGCGGGCCGTCGGCGCATATAATGACAGTTTTATATACATTTATTTGGCTATTTCAGTAAAAAATAGTAACTTTGCGCCTGAAAGAATGTCTCATGTGCGTCAGCGCATGGGAATTTAGGCTTTTCTACAGCCATAGTGAAAAAGGTAAGAAAGATTTAGATACACTATGCAGAAACAAAAGCGAAGAGATCGCGACCAAATAGGTCTCCTTATGGAGACAAGCTGGGAGGTCTGCAACAAGATAGGCGGAATTTATACTGTATTATCTACAAAAGCCCGCGTACTTCAGCAACAATTCGGTGACAGACTTATATTCATAGGTCCCGATGTTTGGACCCCCGAAACCCCATCCCCATATTTTATCGAACGTAAGACGCTCTTGAAATCATGTGCAAGCCGCATGAAGCTTCCTTTCGGCATCACCGTCAGGACGGGACGATGGGATATCCCCGGTTCCCCACAGGTGGTCCTTGTGAAATTCGATGGAGTGTATGAACACCTCAACGGCATTTTCAGGAAGATGTGGGAACTCTATGGCGTCGATTCGATGCATGCATACGGCGATTACAATGAAGGGTGTGCGTTTGCCGTTGCCACGGCAATCGTGATGGATGCCCTTGCAAAGCACCTTAAAGTGGATGCCGGGAACATAATCGGGCATTTCAACGAATGGACCACCGCGATGGGTCTCCTTTATCTTAAAATGACCGCCCCGGAGGCAAGGACCGTATTTACTACCCATGCTACCAGCATTGGAAGAAGCATTTGCGGCAACGGCAAACCCTTATACGACTACTTCACAGGATATAACGGCGACCAGATGGCTCGCGAGTTGAACATGGAAGCCAAGCATTCCCTTGAGAAAACGGCGGCGCATCAGGCCGATTGTTTCACTGCGGTGAGCGAAATCACTGCGAGGGAGTGCGAGCAGTTGCTCGACATCAGGCCTCAGGTTGTCACACCCAACGGTTTTGAACCGGATTTTGTGCCGGGGTCGGCTAAATATAAGTCGTTGAGGAAAGCGGGCAGGGAACGTATCCTCTCGATCGCTTCCTCGCTGAAGGGGTGCGTTTATGACGACGACACCTTGATTGTGGCTACTTCGGGACGCAATGAATACAGGAACAAGGGGCTTGACCTTTTCCTCGATTCGATTGCGGAACTTGAATCGAGAAATCCCGGCAAACGAGTGCTCGGACTTGTCCTTGTGCCGGCATGGGTTAAGGCTCCGTCTTCCGAACTGCTTTCAAGCATCGCCGATAATTCGTATGTGAAGGAGGGGCCTGATTTCCTGACCCATAGGCTTAATAACGAAGATTATGATTCCGTGGCTTGCCGCATGGCGTCGCTCGAACGCGAAGGGAAGCTCAGGGATGGTGTTAGCGTGATTTATGTGCCGTGTTATCTCGACGGCAACGATGGGATCGTGAATATATCGTATTATGATATTCTTCCCGCAATCGACATAACCGTATTCCCTTCATATTATGAGCCGTGGGGCTACACGCCTCTTGAAAGCGTGGCGTTCGGGGTGCCTACAATCACCACCGATAAGAGCGGGTTCGGCCAATGGATTCTTTCTAAATTCGTTAATTCGATATGTGCATGCGGCGTGAAGGTTGTCGGACGCACCGACTCCAATTATTGCGAGGCTGCTTCCGAGATTGCACATCAGCTATATGAATATTCCACTTTCTCACATGCGGAGAGGGAGGATGCGTTCGAGGCTGCTACAGCCACTTCGAGAAAGGCGGATTGGAGCTTCTTCATCAGTGCATACGACGAAGCATTTGAAGTTGCTACGACCCGTCGCGACGCCAGAATTAAATAAGTAATATAAAAAAGACTAAATAATTTCGATACTCTAAATGAAACTTCAGGTAAGCAACACTAATGAGCCCGTGTGGCGCAACCTCACTGTAAGCGCGGAGCTTCCCAAGAAGCTAAAGCCGCTTGAGGTGCTTTCAAAGAACCTTTGGTGGGTCTGGAACAGCGAGGCTAAAAACCTTTTCCGTGACCTTGACCATGATTTATGGCGTAAAGTTGGAGAGAATCCTGTAATGCTTCTCCAGCAGATAAGCTACGACCGTCTCCAGGAGGTTCTTGCCGACGAGCGTATGATGGAACGAGTAAACGGCGTATATGCCGAATTCCAGGACTATATGAGCCAGCCGATGCGTAATGACATTCCGTCGGTGTCTTATTTCTCTATGGAATATGGCCTTTGCAACTGCCTTAAGATATATTCCGGTGGCCTTGGCGTGCTTGCGGGAGACTACATCAAGCAGGCTTCAGACAGCCGCGTGCCGATGACTGCTGTTGGCTTCCTCTATCGTTACGGCTATTTTTCGCAGTCTCTTTCGATCGACGGACAGCAAATAGCAAACTACGAACCCCAGAACTTCGACCAGCTTCCTATTGAACCCGTTCTTGGAGAAGACGGCCAGCCGATGATTCTTGAGGTGCCTTATCCCGGGCGCATCATCTATTGCCACGTATGGCGTGTGAATGTAGGCAGGATGAAGCTTTATCTTCTCGACACCGACTTCGATATGAATTCCGAGTTCGACCGCCCGATCACTCATAAACTTTATGGCGGCGATTGGGAAAACCGAATGAAGCAGGAATACCTCCTTGGAATCGGCGGTATCTACATGCTTAACCGTCTTGGAATACATACCGACCTTTATCATGCCAACGAAGGTCATGCCGCCCTCCTCAACCTCCAGCGTCTTGTTGACTATGTTCAGAAAGAGGGCCTTCCCTTCAACGTTGCGCTTGAGATTGTACGTGCAAGTTCTCTTTATACCGTGCATACGCCTGTACCTGCAGGACATGATTATTTCGAGGAAAGCCTTCTCGGCAAATATCTCGGCGAATATCCGGCAAAACTCGGAATCTCGTGGAACGACCTTATCAATATGGGTCGTGAGAACCCGGACACCCCGGAGCGCTTCTCGATGAGTGTGTTCGCCCTTAACACGTGCCAGGAGGCAAACGGCGTGAGCTGGCTCCACGGCGAAGTGTCGAAGAAGATGTTTGCAGGAATCTGGAAGGGGTATGCTCCCGAAGAATCTCATGTGAAATATGTCACCAACGGTGTCCACATGCCGACATGGGCTGCTTCTGAATGGAAGAAATTCTATATGGAGAACCTCGGTGAGAAAATGTTTGAGGAGCAGAGCAATCCCGAGGCATGGAAGGGAATCTTCAATGTGCCTGACGAGGAAATCTGGAACATGCGGATGACCCTCAAGAACAAGTTTATCGATTTCGTGCGCCGTGATTTCAAAGAGAAATGGCTTAAGAACCAAGGCGATCCCGGTGCTGTGGTGAATATCCTTGAAAAAATCAATCCCAACGCACTCATCATCGGTTTCGCACGTCGATTCGCCACCTACAAGAGGGCGCATCTTCTGTTCACAGACCTTGACCGTCTTGCAAAAATCGTCAACAATGAGAAATATCCCGTTCAGTTTATCTTCTCGGGCAAGGCACACCCCGCTGACGGTGCAGGCCAAGGCTTGATTAAGAGAATCGTGGAGATTTCAAGAATGCCGCAGTTCCTTGGTAAGATTATCTTCCTTGAGGACTACAACATGATTGTGGCAAAACGTCTTGTGACCGGAGTCGATATCTGGCTTAATACTCCTACGCGTCCTCTTGAGGCTTCCGGCACATCGGGAGAGAAAGCGGAGATGAACGGCGTTCTCAATTTCTCGGTTCTCGACGGATGGTGGTATGAAGGCTATAAGTTCGACGAGATGGCGGGATGGGCGCTAACCGAAAAACGCACATACACCGACCAGGCACAACAGGACCGTCTCGATGCCGCTACGATTTATTCTATGCTTGAGAACGAGATTGTACCCCTCTATTTCAATAAGAATTATAAGGGATACAGCCCTGAATGGATTGACCGCATCAAGCGTTCGATCGGCCATATTGCACCTCATTTCACAATGAAGCGTCAGCTCGACGATTATATCGACCGTCTTTATGTGCCTGAATCGAAGCGTTCTGCCGAACTGAAGAAGAACAATTATGCCAAGGCTCGTGAGATTGTGGCATGGAAAGAGGAAGTCGCTTCCAAGTGGAACCAGGTTGAAGTGCTCAATGTTGATATAGTTGACGGCGCCGCCGGAAAAGCTGCCATCAGCACCGGAAATACAATCGACGTGAAATGTACGATCGATACAAAAGGCCTTGGCGATTCAATCGGCGTAGAACTCGTGAAATATCGTGAACACGATGGCCAGAGCGAGTTCATGGGAACCGAGCCTTTGAAGGTGGTCAAGAAAGACGGCAGCATCCTTTCTTATGAGCTTAAGGCTGCCGCAACCGATGCCGGCACATTCCGTTATGCATTGCGCATGTATCCTAACAATCCTGCGCTTCCTCACCGTATGGACTTCGCTTATACTCGTTGGTTCTGATAAGGAGATTTAAATAACGCATAATCTAAAAAGGGTTGCACTTTCAAAGTGCAACCCTTTTTATTTCGGTGATAAGGGAAGTGGCCGATACTATGATAAAATAGGGGATAATCCATATTTCAGGACTATCCCCTTGGCGTTAGTGGATTGGGTAGGTTTAATCCTCTTCCTGTGTCTCAGCGTATGCCTTCAGAAGTTTATCCTGGACATCGCCGGGTACAAGTTCGTAAGACGAGAACTGCATTGTGAAAGAACTGCGTCCACCTGTGATTGAGCTGAGGGAAGTGGAATAAGACGACATCTCTTTCAGAGGCACTTTGGCGTTGAGCTTTTCGATGCCGCTGTCGCTCTCCATGCCCATGATGATGGCACGTCGTCCCTGAAGGTCGCTCATCACGTCGCCCATAGTATCACCCGGAGTATAGACTTCAACGTCGTAAACGGGTTCAAGAATCTTGGGGTTGGCGTTTTTGAAAGCCTGGGAGAATGCGTTGCGTCCTGCAAGACGGAATGAAATCTCATTAGAGTCAACCGGATGCATTTTGCCGTCGTAAATCATGACACGGACGTCGCGTGCGTATGACCCTGTAAGAGGACCTTGTTCCATGCGGTCCATAAGTCCCTTGACTATTGCGGGGATGAAACGGGCATCGATCGCACCGCCCACGATGCAGTTATAAACCACAAGTTTGCCACCCCAGTCGAGAGGGATTTCCTGTTTGTCGCGAACGTTGAGTTTAAACTCCTGGTTCCCGAATTTGTATGTGTCGGGTTCCGGCATACCTTCGGTGTAAGGTTCGACGATGAGATGCACTTCGCCGAACTGTCCGGAGCCTCCCGATTGTTTCTTATGGCGATAGTCTGCGCGTGCTGCCTTTGTGATTGTTTCGCGGTAAGGAATCTTGGGCTCGAAAAATTCCATGGGGAGTTTTTCGTTGTTTTCGATTCTCCATTTAAGTGTTCGCAGATGGAATTCACCTTGTCCCTTCACGAGGGTCTGTTTAAGTTCCTTGCTTTGCTCTATGATCCATGTCGGGTCTTCTTCATGCATGCGGGTCAGGATTCCCATAAGTTTCTCGGCATCGCTTTCGGTCACCGGTTTGATGGCGCGAATGAACTTGGGCGCGGGATACTTGATAAAATCGAACTGATAGTCGCATCCTTTGGCATTGAGGGTGTTGCCTGTGCGCACGTCTTTCAGTTTCACTGCAGCTCCTATGTCGCCGGCTTCAAGTTTCTCGATAGGGGTTCGGATCTGACCGCAGACCGTGAAAATCTGGGCAAGACGTTCTTTACCTCCGCGGGAGATGTTGTCGAGGTCGTCGCCGGCCTTGAGAGTGCCGCTCATTACCTTGAAATAAGACACTTCGCCGATGTGTGGTTCAACCGATGTCTTGAAGAAAAATACAGAAAGAGGGCCGTTTGCATCCGGAGCCACCTCTTCTCCGTTGATGGTTTCGGGGGCAGGCATGTCGGAGACGAAGGGGCAGACATTCCCCAGAAATTCCATCATGCGGCGCACTGCCATGTCATTGGCTGCGCTGACGATGAATACGGGGAAAATGCTGCGGTCAATCATCCCTTTGCGGATGCCTTCGCGCATCTCATCTTCCGTAAGGTGTCCTTGTTCGAAATATTTGTCCATCAAGGTCTCGTCGTTTTCTGCAGCAGCCTCGACAAGGGCATTGTGAAGCTCGTTGGCACGTTCCATCTGGTCTTCCGGAATTTCCGAAACAGTAGGAACGCCGCCGTCGGGACCCCATTCGTATTTCTTCATGAGAAGAACGTCGATCATCGAATGGAAGTTGGGTCCACATTCAAGAGGGTATTGCACCTGAATCACTTTCGGACCGAAGTGTTCGCGGAGCTGTTCGATGACATTGTCGTAATCGGCTTTTTCTCCGTCAATCTGGTTAAGGGCGAAAACGACAGGTTTCTTCAGCATCCCTGTGGTGCGGAAAATATTCTGTGTCCCGACCTCTACACCATAATTGGAGTCGATTACGATGACGCCTGTGTCGCACACGCCAAGTGCGGTATATGAGTTTCCGACGAAGTCGTCAGCACCCGGGCAGTCGATCACGTTCAGTTTTTTGCCGTTGAACTCGGCATTGAAGACAGTAGAGAAAACGGAATAGCCATATTCTTTCTCAACCGGGAAATAGTCGGACACGGTGTTGCCCGCACCTATGGAACCGCGACGTTTTATAACTCCACACTCGAAGAGCATAGACTCCGCAAGTGTGGTTTTACCCGAGCCCTTTGATCCGATAAGGGCAATGTTTTTGATTTCGTCAGTTTTATAAATCTTCATATTGTATAAGATTTTAAGTGAAGTCTGGTTGCGCCTTCAAGAAATATTGATATGAAAAAAGTCATATCTTTTCTGAAATGCGTCGCAATTTAGTAAAAAAATAGAATATAATGGAGCTAAAATAATATGTTAAACAACATGTTTGTAAATTTTTTACTAAATTCGCAAACGATTGAAGAATCAATAGCCTGTTTAAAATCACGATAAATTCCAATTAATCAATATGAAACCGTCGGGTCTATATATACATATTCCTTATTGCAGCTCGAAATGCCTTTATTGCGATTTTTTCAGCGGAGGGTGTTCTGCCGCTGATTGGGATGTGCTTTCCGATGCATTGCTTGGCGAATTGAGCGAAAGGGTGACCGAACTTAGCGATGTGCCCGACACATTATATATAGGTGGCGGCACTCCGTCGTTGATGCCTGCTGAAAGTTTTGCGAAACTGATAGCCGGTGTGAGAAGCATTGTAGGAATCAGTGGAGACAATCTGTCGGAGTTTACATTGGAAGTTAATCCGGAGGATGTATGCCCCGAGAAGTGCGTTGCCTGGAGGGAAAGCGGTGTCGGTCGGGTAAGCATGGGAGTGCAGTCGCTTGACGATATGGAGCTGAAGAGAATAGGGCGGAGACATGATTCTAAAACGGCGTTAAAAGCTTTGTCGATGCTTTGTGAGAGATTCGACAATGTTACTTGTGACTTGATTTTCGGGCTTCCGGGACAGACGTTGGAGAGTTGGAGCAAAACGCTTGATGAAATACCGATGCATCGACTCCGGCATTTGTCGGCTTATTCACTCATGTTTGAAGAGAAGACCCCGCTGACAGTGCTCCGCGACAAAGGGATGCTCACCTTTCCTAAAGAAGAGGAATGTCTTGAAATGTGGACGATGCTGACAGAAAAATTGAAATCGGATGGAATGACGCAATATGAGATATCAAACTATGCATTTCCAGGTTATGAATCTGTGCATAACCGACGGTATTGGCTTGGGAACCCTTATCTCGGGATAGGACCCTCTGCCCATTCTTACGACGGGTGCCGTATACGACGCTTCAACCCTCATGATTTGAAAGGATATTTAAGGAGGTTCGGGGATAAAGTAAATTCGAATAGCGATACTTTTTATATGGAGGAAACGCTTGACGATACGGAGCTTTTGGAGGAGATGGTCATGTTGAGGATGCGTATGAGGGAGGGTCTCGATTTGACAGAATTTGAGCTTAGATTCGGTAAAAATGCCAAAGAAAAATTGATAGGCAATTCTTATGAAGATTTGTCATCAGGCAATATAATGCTTGAAGAAAACATTCTACGACTTACTCACAATGGAATAATGATAGCCGACGATGTGATTCTGAGGTTGGTTTTGTAGGAAAACCGCAAAAATACAGTATGGCATATTGCCGCTTTTATTTCGGTAATGGTGACAAAATAATTTTTAATTGAAATTATTTAAAATATTTTCTCAAAATATTTGCATCTTTGAGATTTTGGTTATAACTTTGCGGCTTAAAATTAGAATATGATATATGTCTGAGGTTAGAAGACTATATTTTACCAAGATGCAGGGAATCGGCAATGATTACATTTATGTCGATATGCTTGGTAGCCCCACCTCCCTGAAGACAGACGACATTTCACTTCCGGAATTATCGCGGAAGATTAGCGACCGACATTTCGGCGTTGGCAGTGACGGGTTGATAGCCATTCTTCCCTCCGCCAGCGCCGATTTTCGTATGAGGATGTTTAATGCCGACGGCTCTGAAGCCCAGATGTGTGGCAACGGTTCGAGATGTGTAGGCAAATATGTCTATGACAAGGGATTTGCCGACAAGACTGTGATTACGCTTGAAACGAAGGCGGGAATCAAGGTCCTTCATCTCCATATCGACGATGAAGATAAGGTGGAATCGGTCACAGTCGATATGGGCACGGCATCGTTAAGACGGGGAGATGTGCCTGTCGTGGGCGACAAGGATTCAGAGCTGGTGGATATGCCTGTGGAAATGGATGGAAAAGTATTCGGAATCACTGCCGTCGGGATGGGCAATCCACATGGTGTCATTTTTGTTGATGAAATAACAGACCGCCATGTCCTTCATTATGGCCGGATGCTTGAAACCCATGATATGTGGCCGGAAAGGGCGAATATAGAATTTGCCAAGGTTATTGACCGCAGGCATATTGAAATGAGGGTATGGGAGCGCGGTTCAGGAGAGACGCTTGCGTGTGGCACAGGGGCTTGCGCCACTATGGTGGCGGCCTTCAAGCTTGGACTCGTTGACGAAGAGGCCGAACTAAGGCTTCTCGGTGGAAATCTGACCATCCGTTATGATGCCTCCACCGGAAAAGTATATATGAGAGGTGGAGCGGAGTTTGTTGCCGAAGGATGGTATTTCCTGATGTGAAGACAGACATCCTTTCCGGCATCGTTTAATGTGTCAGTTTAAATGCACACATATTTGTGCTTTGTCTGAGAATTGATTGTAAGTTATATATAGGTATTTTAAGGTAAGATGATTGAAGTGAATGATAATTTCCGGGAATTGCCGGTGTCATATCTTTTCTCTGAAGTGGGGAAAAGGATTGCGGCATTTAGAAAAGATAATCCCGGAAAAGACGTAATCCGGATGGATATCGGCGACGTGACACGTCCTTTGTTCCCTTCCGTGATTGATGCCATGCACGCTGCGGTCGATGATTTGTCGTCGGCGTCATCTTTTCATGGTTACGGCCCTGAGCAGGGTTATGCCTTTCTGCGTGATGCGATAGCGCGGAACGATTATGCGGAAAGGGGAATCGAAGGTATCGAGGCGTCAGACATATTTGTCAGCGACGGAGCTAAAAGCGACCTCGGGAATCTCGGCGATATATATTCTGCAAATTGCAGCGTGGCCGTGATGAACCCGTCGTATCCTGTCTATGTTGACGACAGTGTGATCGACGGCCGCGCTGGAACCCTTGTCAACGGACGCTGGGACGGTCTGACTTATCTTGAGTGTGGCGAATCCGGCTCGTTTATCCCTGCGTTGCCGGAAGAGAAGGTTGACGTTATTTTCCTTTGTTTCCCCAACAATCCGACAGGCGAGGCGATATCTCGCGATGAATTAAAGAAATGGGTTGATTATGCCCGGAGAAACGGGAGCCTGATAATATATGATTCCGCTTATGAAGCTTTTGTGCGTCAGCCTGGAATCGTGCGCTCCATTTATGAAATAGAAGGGGCGCCGGAGGTGGCGATAGAGGTAAGGTCATTTTCCAAGACTGCAGGCTTCACAGGATTGAGGTGCGGATATACCGTTGTGCCCCGATGTCTTAAAGGAGTCTATTCCAATGGCGAGGAAGTGAGCCTGAATTCGCTCTGGAACAGGCGTCAGACCACTAAGTTCAACGGTTGTTCCTATGTGGCGCAAAGAGGGGCGGCTGCAATATATACGCCCGAAGGCATGGCCGACGTGAAGCGTACGTCGGATTATTATCTTGGCAATGCGAAGATTATAAAGGATGCGTTCGAGGCTATAGGCTTCAAGGCGTTTGGAGGGGTAAATTCGCCCTACGTATGGGCTTGTTCCCCCGAGGGGGCCGATTCCTGGGAATTGTTTAATCTATTCCTGGGGAGATTCGGATTTTCCACCACTCCCGGCTCCGGGTTCGGAAGTGCAGGAAACGGGTTTGTAAGAATGACCGGATTCAATAGTCGTGAAAACACGGAAAAGGCGATGTCTCGTCTTGTGGAAGAATATAAATAATAGAGGGAATTATTCAAAGTATTAACATATTAAAACAAGATATATGTCAGATTTAAGATTCAAGAGTGTTGAGGAAGCCTCCTCACGCAAGGCAGTGAAAGTGGAAATACCCAAAGATAGGGTAGAAAAGTATTATGCCGAAAAAGTATTCAACAGGCAAAAGATGTTTGAATATCTTCCTCGCACCACATACGAAGCGCTGGTGAAGGCAATCGACAATAAAGAGCCATTGAGCCGGGAGGTGGCGGATAGTATTGCCGACGGTATGAAACGTTGGGCGGTGGAGCAGGGCGCACGCCATTATACCCATTGGTTCCAGCCTATGACAGGAGGAACCGCCGAAAAACATGATGCCTTCATAGAGCATGACGGCAAAGGTGGTGTGATAGAGTCTTTCTCCGGCAAACTCCTCGTGCAGCAGGAGCCTGATGCGTCGAGTTTCCCGAACGGCGGCATCCGCAACACATTCGAGGCAAGAGGCTATTCCGCTTGGGATATTTCTTCGCCGGCTTTCATTGTTGACAATACGCTTTGCATCCCTACGATTTTTATTTCCTACACCGGTGAGAGCCTGGATTATAAGACGCCTCTTCTTCGCGCCTTGAATGCCGTCGATAAATCGGCTACACGTGTCGCCCGCTATTTCGATGACAACGTGAAGCACGTGCTCTGCTATCTTGGTTGGGAGCAGGAGTATTTTCTTGTTGACGAAGCCCTTTATGCCGCACGTCCCGACCTGGTTATGACCGGACGTACGCTGATGGGCCATGAGAGTGCGAAAAACCAGCAGCTTGAAGACCATTATTTCGGAGCCATCCCGAGCAGGGTTGAGGCTTTCATGCTCGACCTTGAGATTGAATGCCATCGTCTTGGCATCCCGGCTAAAACACGTCATAACGAGGTGGCTCCCAATCAGTTCGAGCTTGCACCTATTTTTGAGGAAGCTAACCTTGCCAACGACCACAATCTTCTTCTGATGTCGGTGATGAACGAAGTGGCGCGTCGCCATAATTTCAGGGTTCTTCTCCACGAAAAACCATTCGCCGGAATCAACGGCAGCGGCAAGCACAACAACTGGAGCCTCGGTACGGACACGGGCACGCTCCTTTTCTCGCCGGGTAAAACACCGAGGCAGAACCTTGAATTTATTGTTTTCGTCAGCAATGTCATGGCGGCCGTTCATAAGCACAATGCCCTTCTCAAAGCATCGATTATGACAGCCACCAACGCTCACCGTCTTGGTGCCAACGAGGCGCCGCCGGCAATCATTTCCATGTTCCTCGGCAGCCAGCTCACGGAGATTCTTGACCGTATCGAAAAAAATGAAACCGATGCCATTATCCTTCAAGGCAAGGAAGGTATGCGTCTCGATGTGAACCAGATTCCTGAGTTGATGATCGATAACACCGACCGAAACCGTACCAGCCCGTTTGCATTTACCGGCAACAGGTTTGAATATCGTGCCGTAGGGTCGTCTGCCAACTGCGCATCCGCGCTTATCGCCCTTAATGCCGCAGTGGCCACCGAACTTGGAGAATTTGCCGACAGGGTCGATAAGAGGGTGGCGAACGGAGAGTCGCTCGATAAGGTCCTTCTTGACGAGGCGCGCGAAAATATCATCAAATCGCGCAACATTCAGTTTGACGGCAACGGGTATAGCGATGAATGGAAAGAGGAGGCGAAGCGTCGCGGTCTTGACGTGGAATCTTCCGCACCCCTTATGTTTGATTCCTATCTATGGCCTTCGAGCGTGGAAATGTTTGAGAAATCGGGATTGTTCACGAAGAAGGAGCTTGAAGCACGCAACGAGGTTAAATGGGAGATGTATTCCAAGAAGCTTCAGATCGAGAGCCGTGTGCTTGGAGACCTCGCCATCAACCATATTATTCCGGCAGCTATTTCATATCAGCGTCTCCTCCTCGATAATGTTTATAAAATCAAAGCATTGTTCGATGATGAGGCTGCCAAGAGAATCGGAGGTCAGGACTTGGTTTCAATCGAGAAGATTGCCGGCCATCTGAGTGACATAAAGACACTCGTGGAGAAGATGGTCGCCAATCGTCATGTCGCCAATAGAAAGCCAAACGAAAGGGAGAAGGCTATTGCATATCATGACACCGTCGCGCCGCTTATGGAGGAAATCCGTCAGCATATAGATGCGCTCGAACTAATGGTGGATAATGAAATCTGGCCACTCCCCAAATATCGTGAACTTCTGTTCATACGTTAATATATTTCTTCCGGGAATGGTTGTTGCCGCCCGGTCGTGAATACGTATTATATTGTTTTTGGTTCCCTATATAACAGGAGGCCTTCGACGTGATGTCGGAGGCCTATTATTTTATTAAGGGTGTTGCTCCAATACTGGAATTTTACTTATGAAATGGTGAAAGTAGGTTAATTGATATGGGGAATTCAGAAGATGTGTTAAAATAATGTTAAATTATGAAATTTTTTCTATGTTTTATGATGCCGTTTAAAAAATAAGTTGTAATTTTGTAATGAGTTTTTCATGGTATTAGATTTTAAGGTTAACAGAAGATTGGTTGTCGGGACGACAATCAATTTTTTTCGCCCCTTGCTAAACCGCCATTCGATTTAGAGCATCCCGCCGGGTTTCCCGGTAGAGCGGTCTTTTCTCGTGAACAGCTTGTTTATCTTTAGAAGTCAGTTCTCCAGGATATCTGTTCACGGTTATTGCTTTCCAAAGATAAATTCTCGGAATGATTATGGGAGGTGTCACTCTCGTAATAGATTCTGTAAACATTTTTTGTCTTGTCTCGGAAGGGACGGGGCGAATGTAGTTTATGCGAATTGAAATGGTTTCTATAATTGATTTGAACGATTTCATTTGTATTATTGAGGTTGTTTATACTTTTTTACGGAGATTGATATTCTTATGGCTTTTTACTTTAAAAAGACCTATTTTCCAATCTTCTGCCATCTTTTCGGTCGCTTTTGAACCTTTCATCGGTCGTTTAGCCCGCTAAACTCCCTCTTCAGGTTTCAAAATCGTCTCGAAAATCTGACAAAATCTTGAAAAAGAAAAAAGTTTAAACAACTTCATTCAGAGGAATCCGGTTTATCCGGATACTCCGGCATAATTTAATATTGTGATTGCAACGATTCGTTTCGAGGGGTTGCATGGTATTTGCTCACTTCCTTGGTTCTCGTGGTGCATGGCACCATTGGGGATTGATGTTTTTCAAATTTGTTATCATAGGTTTGCAGTTTATTTAATTGAACAATCTTCGTGTTAACAAATCTAAATTCTGCCTGTAAAGCTCTCTGTAATGTTAAATCTATGTTAAAATGTAAAAATATTTTATGTTTTATAACACTGTTTGAAAAATAATTTGTAATTTTGCAGTGAGTTTTTCATGGTATTAGATTTTAAGGTTAACAGAAGATTGGTTGTCGGGATGACAATCAATTTTTTTTGTGTTCCCTTGAAATTATGGTAAGCATTTCTATAAGGGATGATTAGGAATAAATTGATAAGATAAACCGAAAATATGTTGTATTGTTATGTTGTTTAACATATTTTTATTAATTTTGCACTCGTTATATAGAATTACGCCATAAAGGCGTTTCTTCATTTTTAGGTTCTAACTATCAATAAGTCATCTTTTTTCTAATCTAAACTTATGAGTCTATCCGGACCAATTGATTTCAAACCGAAACTTATTTCGGCGTTGAAGAATTATTCTGCTTCCAGATTTAAGTCTGATTTTATTGCCGGTATTGTAGTGGGTATCGTGGCGCTTCCTTTGGCGGTGGCATTTGCCATAGCGAGCGGGGTAAGTCCTACGGTAGGTTTGGTAACGGCTATAATCGGGGGATTCCTTGTTTCCGCCCTCGGCGGTTGCTCCGTGCAGATCGGCGGACCAACGGGAGCATTTATCATTATTGTGTATGGCATTATCGAGACGTTCGGCCTTGAAGGTCTTGCGCTTGCCACATTCATGGCGGGGCTTATACTTGTGCTTATGGGATTGTTCCATCTCGGCACGGTCATCAAGTTTATCCCGTATCCTATTGTGGTGGGATTCACTGCGGGGATTGCATTGACGATTTTTTCGACGCAGATGAATGACTTTTTCGGACTTGGTTTGACAAATGTGCCGGCCGCTTTTATACCCAAATGGGGAGCGTATTTCAGTAATTTCGGAAATATAGACCCTGTCACAACGGCTGTGGCTGTTGTCTCTCTCGTCATTATTATTGCGGTGCCTTTTATTTCAAAGAAACTGCCCGGGGCTTTGATTGCAATAATAATTATGACTACCGCCGTATGGTTCCTCAACAGTTATTTCCCGGAATATCATGTGGCTACAATCGGCGACCGTTTCGGGTCGATGGCAACGGATATTCCCGCTCCACAAGGTTTCCAACTCTCTATGGAGACTATAAATCTTCTTCTCCCGTCGGCGTTTACCATTGCAATCCTGGGGTCAATAGAGTCGTTGCTTTCGGCAACGGTGGCCGACGGTGTCACCGGCTCGCATACACGAAGCAACACTGAATTGATAGGTCAGGGGATTGCAAACATCGTGGTACCTTTCTTTGGAGGCATTCCCGTAACGGGGGCTATCGCCAGGACAATGACCAATATTACGAACGGAGGGCGTACTCCTGTGGCTGGAATCATACATGCAATCGTGTTGCTCTTGATTTTCCTTTTTATGATGCCCCTTATCAATCTTGTGCCGATGGCATGTCTTGCTTCGGTGCTCGTAATGGTAAGTTACAATATGAGCGGATGGAGAACCGTCAGGGGATTGTTGAAGAATCCCAAAAGCGACATAACGGTGCTTGCGGTGACGTTTTTATTGACTGTAATTTTCGATCTCACGATTGCCATAGAGATTGGTCTGTTGCTTGCCATCATCTTGTTCTTGCGCCGTGTCACGGAAAATACGCAAATCAAAGTATATAGCGAGCAACTTGACGTGGCTGAAGGCACGGAGGCTACCACACATGAAGTGCTTGACGTGGCAAATGGCGTCGAGATTTATGAAATCGACGGGCCGTTCTTTTTCGGGGTTGCCACTAAGTTCGATGAGATGATGCGTTCTACAATGGGCGACAAGCCCCTTGTCAGGATTATACGTATGAGAAAAGTGCCTTTCATTGACGCTACGGCTGTACACAATCTCGAGATTCTCATTAGGTCATCGCAAGAAGAAGGGATTCATGTGGTCCTTTCCGGCGTAAATCAAAATGTGAAGGAAGTTCTCGAACATGCCGGAATCGACAAACTTATCGGTAAGGACCATGTTTGTCCTCACATCACGGTTGCTGTCAGAATGGCAAACCGTCTCGTGTCGCAGCTTAAGAACCCTTCGGCATAGAATATCGGTATCTGGAAAAAGAATTGTGCATCCCTTTTATCAGATAAAAGGGATGCACAATTCTTTAAGAAGATATTACGTATTCGATTTTTGCAAGATGAAAGGGGAAATGGAGGGAGATTTCTCCGGAATGGTTTAATCAACAATCTTATTTGCTATCTTCCAGTTCGAAGCGGTTTTCCGCAAGTTCTTGAAGCAAGGCAAAATCAAGCACATCTTCAATCGTATCGACATAATGGAATGCCAGGCCGATGAGATACCTTTCGTTTATTTCTTCGATGTCGCGTTTGTTTTCTTTTGAAAGGATTATATCCGTGATGCCGGCGCGTTTGGCGGCAAGGATTTTTTCCTTAATTCCGCCAACCGGAAGCACTTTGCCCCTGAGGGTGATTTCCCCGGTCATTGCAAGCTTGTCGCGTACTTTCTTTCCTGTGAAAGCGGAGACCAGCGAAGTCGCCATTGTCACTCCTGCCGAAGGACCGTCTTTGGGGATAGCACCTTCCGGAACATGGATATGCACATTCTGTTTCGAAAACAAATCGGGGTTGATTCCAAGTTTCCCGGCATGCGCTTTCAGATATTGGAGGGCGATTACCGCAGACTCCTTCATTACGTCGCCCAGATTTCCCGTGAGGGTGAGTTTCTCACCGTTGCCTGGGGAGAGCGAAGTCTCGATGAAAAGGATCTCGCCCCCGACTTGGGTCCATGCAAGACCGGTGACTACCCCTGCGAAACTGTTGTTCTCGTAAGAGTCGGGGTTAACTTCTTCTTTCCCGAGAAATTCTTTCGCTTTACCGTAATCGATAAGACCGGGGAAGGGTTGTTCGGATGCTTTAAGGCGAGCCACTTTGCGAAGCGCTTTCGAAATCTTCTTTTCGAGTTGCCTTACGCCCGATTCCCTGGTATATCTATTGATTATCAATTCGAGCGCATCGTTGGAGAAAGAAACTTCGTTCTCCCCGAATCCATGTTCCGAAAGACTTTTGGGCACAAGATGGCGTTTGGCTATTTCAATCTTTTCTTCAGGGATATAACCGCCTATCTCAATAATCTCCATGCGGTCGAGCAAAGGTCTGGAAATATCGGAGAGACTGTTGGCGGTTGCAATAAACAACACTTTGGAAAGGTCGTAGTCAAAATCGATATAATTATCGTGAAACTTGACGTTCTGCTCCGGATCGAGCACCTCCAGAAGGGCAGTGGAGGGGTCGCCTTTGAAGTCTTTTCCGATTTTATCGATTTCGTCGAGCACAAAGACAGGATTGCCGGTGCCGCATTTCGATAATGCGGAAATGATACGTCCCGGCATCGCACCGATATACGTGCGCCGGTGTCCTCTGATTTCAGCTTCGTCGTGCAGGCCTCCGAGGGAAATCCTGGCGTATTCTCTTCCCAAGGCATCTGCAATGGAGCGGCCGAGCGACGTCTTTCCTACGCCGGGAGGTCCGTAAAGGCAGAGAATCGGGGCCTTCATGTCGTTGCGGAGTTTAATGACTGCCATTTGTTCTACGATTCGCTCTTTCACTTGTTCAAGGCCATAATGGTCTCGGTCAAGAATCTCCTCAACCTTGGAAATGGCAAAATTGTCGGGCGAATAATTCTCCCACGGAAGCGAAAGCAAATTGTCGAGATACGCGTATTGGATGGCATACTCGGGACTCTGAGGGCTGAACCGTCCGAGTTTTTTGAGTTCTTTTTCGAAGTGGGCTTTTGCCTCGTCTTTCCAAGGCATCTTGGCAGCCCTGTTTTCAAGTTCCGCTTCGTCGGAATCGTCGGCATCTTCCCCGAGTTCGTCATGGATGGCTTTCAGCTGCTGTTGCAGGAAGTGTTTCCTTTGCTGTTCGTTGAGGTCCTCGTGTGTGCGCATGTGGATCTGCGCTTGGATTTCAAGCCGCTGGATTGACTTGTCGAGAGTCCGTAAGAATGTTTCAAGGAGAGTGTTGACATCTTCCGCCATGAGGATCGATGCACGGTCTTCAATCGAAAGGGGAGAATTGTTTGCCATAAAATAAACCCCTCTTACGATGTCTTCTTCGATGCTTTGGACCGACATGCTTAGTCGGTTTCTATCTTGTTCGGGAAGATAAACGAGCACTTTGCCGTAGGTGTCTTTTATCTCCTTGATAAGGATGTCGATTTCTTGCGGATTGCGGGGCGCTTTTAACGGTTCCGATATTTTGATGCATCCCCTCAAGTTTGGCTCTTTTTTCACAATCCTGCTTAATCTTCCGGCAGGTCCGCCCACGAGGAAAGCCACCGGCTCCATACCCGGAACGTTGATTACCTTACCTATCTTGCAGACCGTGCCGGTAGGGAAAAAATCTTTCACTCTGCACGCTTCCTCGATATTGGGTTTCGCAGGGGCAGCGAATATGCATGTTTTTGAAAGGTAGGCTTCTTCCACGAGCTTGAGATCTTTTTCACTGGAAAGCTTCACAGGCTGCGGCATTCCAGGATAAGCCACAATATCTCTCAACGGGAGCACCGGCACTGACGACGGGTCAAAGTAGAAACTCTCCATATCATTGTCGGTGGGAATCTCAGTAATGATGGAATCCTCCAGATGTATTTCAGGGGATTCGAAGGCAACATTGGGATGTTTTTTCTTTTGCATGGTGCAAAGTTACTCAAAAATCCTTATTTTTGCGTTATGAAAGAGCGATTGTTTAGATTCAAACGATTTAATGTGAGTCATGCCAGGAGTTCGATGCCTATAGGGGTTGACGGAGTTTTGATAGGGGCATGGGCTTCTGCAAAAGGCGGTCGGGTGCTCGATGTCGGTACGGGATGCGGTGTCATCGCATTGATGATGGCCCAACGTGACGGACAGGCCATTATAAGGGGTATTGATATCGATGTTCCATCGGTGGAGGAGGCATCTGTGAATTTTGATAATTCGCCTTGGCACGAAAGGCTTTCTGCCGATTGCGTTTCATTTTGTGACTTGGACGGGACGGAGGCTTATGACCTTATCGTGAGTAACCCTCCTTTTTACAATGCGGGGATGAAAGACCTTGACACGGCACGGAAAAGGGCGAGACATTCGGGAGAATTGTCGCCTGAAATTCTTGTTTGTGGGGCATCGGCTGTTTTGGTCCCCGGCGGTGTGCTTTCAATGATTGTTCCGGCGGAGGCGTTCGAACCTTTGGTTTCCCTCTCCGAAGACAATGGCTTAACCCTTTCAAGAGGATGTTTCGTAAGGGACCATTACGGCTCATCGGAGAAGAGGGTTATGCTCGAATTCGAAAAGGAAAGGTCGGCGCCCTCCGATAATGCATCCAGTCGGAATGTGGAGATGGAACATCTCGCAATGTTTGACCTCGATGGTCAGCCTACACCCGAATATCGCCTTCTTTGTGGTCAATTTTACTTAAAATTCTGAAAAGATTGCATTATGTCGATTTTCCGAGTAAATAATTAAACCATTTGCTCGTTTATATGTCTGAATAAGTAAAGAATGAGTCATAGTTTAAAAGATGCTTCCGGGCTATCTTTTATGCTCTCCGGATTATGATAATAAAAACAATTCATAGATAAAGGGAACTTGATATGAAACACCAACTTATAATGGCAGGACTGTTGCTTTTGGGAACTCCGTCGCTGTTGGCGCAAAGCTATTTTGATGACGACATATACTATAATCCCAAAAAGGCGACCAATACTGTAAAAAAAGAGAAGAAAAAATCGAACTATATCGTCAACATGGCTGACATGGACGTCGATACATACAACAGACGAAACCAGTATTACATGACGCCCATAGATACTATCGGCAACGGTGTAGAGAATGGCGAGGATTTCGTCTATACCCAACAGATCCAGAAGTATTACAATCCTACGATTGTGGTTGACAATGCGGATTTACTGGGGGATGTGCTTGCCAATTCCTACGGCAATGTCGAAATCGAGATTAACGCAAACGGCATTCCGGTGTTTTCTCCTTTCTATGGCTATACATGGCCATATTACAGGAATTGGGGCGTAAGCATAGGTCCGTGGGGATGGAATATCGGCATCTATGACCCCTGGTATGCATGGAACTGGGGTCCGTCGTGGACTTGGGGCCCTTCCTGGTCGTGGGGATGGGGACCCGCTTGGGGTCCATCGTGGGGCTGGGGTCCGTCGTGGGGGCCTGCCTGGCGTCCGGCTCCTCCTATGGCGAACTGGCGTCCGAACGGCAACCGGCCCGTCGGACCACGTCCGGGATGGTCTGACAACACGCGCCCGGGTTATGGCAACAGCGGTCATCGTGCTCCAATCGGCGGTGGCGTAAGGCCTGGATCTGCGAACCGTCCGGGCTCCTCTTCTGTAAGAC
>CABRKI010000013.1 GCA_902471455.1 uncultured Porphyromonadaceae bacterium
GGCTCATATCCGGCTCGCGTGAGCAAGCCCGACATAAGCCGACGGTCGGATTCACCGAGGTGGGGATCATAATGGCGGCAACAATCAAAATGGATTGTTAGAAATCAGCTTTACATACGCAGCAACGAGTGCATTGTCCTCGATAGTTATTGTTCCGGAAGCCATCATCAGGGAATTGGGCATCACAATGACATTGTTCCCGATATGGACTTTATCCCCATGAACTACTGTCATTGGCGAAAGTACGCGACTGCCGTCTCCGACATGACTGGAGAGTTGTCTCACCTATGAGAACTTTGCCATCAGGGACAGTCTCAGTCTCCTCGGTCGAAGGCTCTTCCGGCTCATTGTTATCGGAGCTGCATGAACCCAACGAAATCAGTCCGGCAAAAAGTATGAATATGAAAAGGAACTTTTTCATAATATGGCGAGTTATTTATAAATTACTATTTTTTTTGAAAAAGACTGGGCTTTGGCGTTCAGCTTAGCAACATACACGCCGGGGATAAGCGATGAAATGTTGATACTGTTTGCTGATGATTCCAGAACCTTGTTGCCGGACATATTGTAAAGTGCCAGCGATTGAAAATCACCGTCAACACTGATTGCATCCGGTGTAATGTTGAGGTCCACGGCGTTGTCGGAAGCTACGGATTCGATTCCACTGCTGATTCCGTTGTAGTTTATTTGTTCAAGCCAGCTGGAAATCATTGAGCGACAGTTTGAGGTCTGAGAGGAACGTATCCACAGACTTGGAGAAAGTAAATCCCCGTCGGGTACAAGACGGCGCGCATCCGACTCCACACCGCTGATTCCGCTGCTTGCGCTTGAAACGATGAGTCCGATTTTCTTTTCGGCCATCTGACTGCCATTGTGGAATAGATAGGTTTGCAACGGAGCCGCCATATTGCTCCACCACAGGGGTGCGCCGATGATTATGCAGTCATAATCCGCAAGATTGACATTGACCGGGTCTATTGCAGGATATGACGAGGCATCTCCGGGATTGTTACGTATTGCCGAAATCAGTGCGCTGCCGATGGCATAGTTGTTAGCGGCATAGTCGAGACCCTTTTCAGCCGGTTCTATCTCCACGACATCAGCCTCGATCTGACTGCGGAGTTCCGTCACTATACGCTCCACATTGTTGGTGTAGCTGTAATAGACGATGAGAGTTTTTGCATTGACCGCGATAACCGAGAACACGGCCATAAGCGTGAAAATCAATTTTTTCATAATGGTATCTGTATTTTTGATTATTGTTTTTTAATTCCTATGCGGTCAAGCTATTAATGTGGCTTCGTCATGTTGGTAGGGTTTTAATTACGTTGCAAAATTATATCCGTTTTTCCCTCTTCAGATTTTATATGTCAATGACCGACCTGTCTCTGTTGTCCGGCATTGTAACGGTCACCCATCACCGGGATTGCAGCAACGGCCGTTTCAAGCTCTTGCCATTCTTGAGGTGACACTTCGAAATCGAATGTTCGGAGGTTTTCCTCCAGATGCGAAAGCTTTGTTGTTCCTGGAATAGGCACAATCCACGGAGCTTTCTGAAGGAGCCAGCCGAGTGCCACCTGCGAGGAAGTCATGCCTCTTGTGCGTCCGAAATCATGCAATATGTTGACTATACGCATATTGGCACGCATTGTGTCAGGCTGGAAACGAGGCAACGTATGGCGGTTGTCATTGTTGTGGTCGAATACGGTATATTCGTTTATGCACGCGCCGAGGAAACCTCGGTTGAGCGGACTGTAAGGCACGAAACCGATGCCTAACTCACGGCAGGTGTCAAGCACTCCGTTTTCCTCCACCAGTCGGTGCATTAGGTGATATTCGCTTTGGATTGCAGTCAGCGGGCAGACGGCGTGTGCGTTTCGTATAGTCTCCGGGCTGACTTCGCACATTCCCCAGTGCTGTAGCTTGCCTTCTTTCATCAGCTCCGCTATTGTGGCGGCTACTTCTTCCGGCGGTGTGTTGGGGTCGGCGCGATGCTGGTAGAACATCGGGAGTGAATCGAGTTTAAGACGGCGCAGTGAATCCTCGCAGTATTGTCTCACGGTCTTGCGGCTGCTGTCCTGACGACCTGTGCCTTTGCCGTTGACTACCTCGTGTCCGAACTTGGTGGTCACGTTTATTCGACCTTTGAACTCAGAAAGGGCTTCCCCGGCAAGGTTCTCATTCGTCAGAGGGCCGTAGATTATTGCGGTATCAAACAATGTTACACCACGGTCAACGGCTTCATGCAACAGGCGGATACAGGCTTTTTTGTCCGGATGCTGTGAACGGTTGTAGGTCATGCCCATCACTCCGAAACCGAGTGCCGACACCTCAAACGCGGCATTGCCTGTGCCAAGTGTCCGATGGGGGAGCGTAGCACTTCGGGCAATCTCTTTGCGTCCTTCCACAACAGATGTGGCAGCCTGAACTTTATTGAGTGTCGGCTCTATCGCCATAGCCGCTCCCGCGAGGCCGAGCGTTTTCAGAAATCCGCGTCGGCTGAATCCTTTGTTTCCCATTACAGATTTATCTTTTTGATGACACGCGCCGGATTTCCAGCCACTATTGTCATGGGTTCAACATTTTTTGTTACTACGCTCCCGGCTCCGACTATGGCACCGTAGCCGATTCTGACTCCGGGGCTTCTGGTCGCGTATGCTGACGGTGGAAAGTTCCTGTGCCGTTTCCATCGTGCGGAAAATATCGTCTATGAGTGCGTCATATCCCGGTTCATCGGGTGAAACCATCTCTCCGCTGAGGTCTTTTTCAAAGATATCTTTCATATCGATCTGTTGTTTGTTTATTCTGGTGCAAAAATAAATCAAAAGCCTCACAGCAATTTTGCTGCAAGGCTCAAAGAATTTTGCTGATAAGTCCAATGTGCATGTGCTATCGCTCATGTTCTGTCGGCGCAACACCAAAGGCTTCCTTATAGACCTTTGAAAAATGGGAAAGATTCTTGAAACCTACATCGAAGCATATCTCCGACACCTTTTTGCCACCTTTGCGTATCAGTTCATGCGCAGCCTGAAGGCGCCGCTGAATCAGCCATTTCTGGGGTGTCAGATCGCTGTATTGACGAAAATCACGCTTGAACGTGGAAAGACTGCGCCCTGTATAGTAAGCCATTTCCTCCATTGAAAGCTCATTCATATAGTTCTTTTCCATGAATTCCATAATGTCTATCTTCCACGGGTCCACGAAATCGAACAAAGAGGCATACAGGTTCACATCGGTGTTAAGGATGGCATATATTCCCTCGGTCATCTTGAGTTTAAGAATCTCGTCAGAGGGGGCCATGCCTGCGTCAAAATATGGAATAACAGACTCGAAGAGACTGCGGATGTCAATTCGGTTCGACGGGAAAACGTGCAGACTGGATTTGTCGCGTTTAGCATCCGAAGGTATTTCCCTGCGGTTCAATGTCTGATAGAATTCACGTAGGAAATCCCGCGAGAATTTCAGGACGATGGAACGGTATGATTGATCTTTGCCTACACGTTTCTGAAGCCACATACGGTTGTCACGACGCATGAACGCACAGTCTCCGGAACGAAGTATTGTCTTGCGGTTTCTCTCGGTGATTTCCAGTTCCCCGGAATGGATATAGATTAAGGTATGCTCACGGTTGCAGTGGGCACAATCACGGTCATTTGTGAAGTAGCTCGCTATAAATACATTCGAGCAATCGAAAACATCCAGTTTTTCCATATTCAGGTAGAATTTATGGCGCAAAGTTAATATGGATTTTTCGGATTTACTTTGTTGTGAGGCTCAAATTCGCATAAGCTTCATTCAATCGTGACAAGCACATATTTCTGGGTGCCCATACCAAGATGCTCGGCATAATCGAGAAGATGGGTGCCATTGCGCTCGGCGATACGCTGCTCCATATGAATCTTACCGTGGTCAGAATAGTTTATTTACCTGTCAAATCTTCCTGTTCTTTAGGGTAACGCGCGCCTTCTATCACAAAAGAGTATATCGTCGTTGAGATGAGCGAACTCAGGAGCGAACTCGCCAAGTTGCTGTCGGCCGGCAGTCTGAATAATCTTTTGTGCCATATTATGATTTTATTTGATATAATTTACAACCTTATTTGACGGGTTAAGTTTAGTCTGGTCAAGAAGTTGGAGGTTTCTGACCATGTGAAGGGTTCCCTGTTTATATTTCTGAAAGTGTGCCGAGGCGATATGCTTGCGGTAGGCTTCCTGAGAGGCATAAGTTTCGAGTATCGTTATGATGTAGGGATTCTCCTTTTCCTGCAAGGCATACATAGTCAGCACTCCGGGTTCTGTACGCAAGGAGATTTCGCCCACTTCGGTTGCAAACTTCATATACTCGTCAAGATACGCAGGATCGACCTCCACTTTTGACAGGCGAATTATGCCATCGGCCGACATCGGTAATTTCGCGCACATTGCCGGTTCTTTTTCTGTTGTTGAAAATCCATATTCCGCATCAGTCACGGGCCGCAACTGCACGACATGGCCGTCAACAGCATGTTCGGTTACTGTCATGCAAACCAACTCCTTATCGGGAGTAGCACCATTCCAGTGGCGTACATTGGCTTTGGAAACAATCACGTCACCTTTCTTTATCAGACGTTTTTCCTGACCTTCTTCCTGATAGAAACCTTCGCCGTCCAGCACAAGGAGTGTCTGTTCGACATTTGGGTGATAATGCCAGTAGTTACGGCTACCTGGTGAAAACCGGAAATGGGTTATCATGGTATTGCCACTCTCTTTCAGCAACGATAGATGTACTTCCCCCCTATTGCTTTCCGAAGAAGCTATGTTTTCAGCAGGGAAAATAAGTGTATTCTGTTCCATATCATAACGGGGAGCTGCCTGGATATTCAAAGTCAGGATTGACAATACTATAAACAGAGTTATTTTTGTTCGCATATAACTTTAGATTCTCTTTATAAACTTCGCCGGAACACCTCCGACAACTGTATTCGGCGCAACATCTTTCGTAACTACAGCACCTGCCGCAACAACGGCATTGTCGCCGATTGTAACACCCTGCAATATCGTGGCGTTTGAACCGACCCAGACATTTTTTCCAAGTACGATTGGAGCAGGCCGAGTGGTCTTGCGCCGTTCGGGTTCCAGTTCGTGATTGAGGGTGGCGAAAACTACATTATGGCCTATCTGACAACCGTCGCCGATGGTCACGCCGCCATGATCCTGAAAATGGCAGCAGGCATTGATGAACACTCCTTCCCCGATATTGATATTCTTTCCATAATCGGTATAGAATGGCGGAAATACACGGAGCGAGGAAGGTACTTTATATCCTAACAGTTCAGACAGAAGTTCTCTTACTTCGTCGGGTGTACGATAAGCCGTATTCAGCAAGAAAGTGATGCGTCTGGCCTCATTGCTCATCTTATCCATGAAGTTGTGTATATCCTCTGAGTCAAGAGCCTGTCCGGTCTTTACGAATTCCTTGAAATCTTCCGTTGTCATATTATTGCCGTTCAAAATTTACTTTTATGTCCCCGGTAGTTCTCAATGCCTCTATTCCGTCGCCCTCAATATGACCGATTTTGATAAGGTCTTTGCTGTAAGACCAGTTCTTGCAAAAGATAGCAACATTCTTCCATGGTGCGTAGATGGTTATATCGCCGGGAACAGGCGCACATCCGCGTGTCACGCCAGCCAAATCGAGTGCCGGCGTCGGATAGAATATCTTTTCTGTTGTATTGTTGAAATCTTCAAGAGTTGCCTCTAAGGGAAGACGGGACAAGAAATCCCGTCCTGCGGCGTTATCTTCCATCATCGCCGTAATGGTTTTATCTCCAATTATGATGTTCATTCTCATTGATTCGTTTGTTTCTTCATTGTTCCCTTCCGATGGTTTAGTCGTCTCCGATTGAGCCGGAATTTCAGGTTCTCCATTTCCGCAACCATAGGCAGTAATCGAAAGAGCTGCAACGAAAAGAATTGATGCAAACATAATCTTACTCATACCTTTAATTGTTTGTTTCCACGAACTCGACACAAGAAGGCTGTATGCCCATATCCCGTAAAATCGCCATTTCGTTTTCTTCAAATAATATGGCTTTATCATTTCCGTTTTGTCGGTCACCCAAAATGCCCTCCTGACACATAAAGTGACTGATTACCTGTTGCGGGGTAATGGAATAGCGGGAGGCAATGTAATCAATCACCTCGTCGCTACATATAGATTTCGGTACTGTTATCTTGCTGTCCATAGTTTCTATAATTTGACATTGCAAAATTAGACAGTCCGAAGGTAATGAGGCATCCAAATTCTTGGGAATCCATATCAAAAACACTGAATCGACTTATCATCTCGCGGTTTTTTCGTAATTTTATTCCTGACAATCAAGTCAATGACTATGACAAAAATACTGAAAGTCAACAGAACGTCCGATTACAGCCGGTATCATGGCCTGACCGACCGATATCCGCTGATAACTGTCATTGACTTCTCTGAAATCTCTCCGATCTGCTTTGCGATGATGGTTTCGAGCTGAGGAACATCGGCTTTGTGTTTGGCTGTGCGTTCCTCATACTGGGCGATGATGCCGGGAATTTTCTCCAGAGCATTGACGAAGTTCATGCAGGCGGAAGTTTCGCCACGGTTTTTTAATGTTGTTTTTATATTTGGCCGGTTGCTTGCAAGTATTCTATTGTCTTGATACGATATGTCGCGTAGGCATCAAAATATCTGTCTTGGAATTTGCGATAAAGGGTCTGTGCATTAAGCAAATCGATTATAGTCGATGTGCCGGCATGATAGAAACTGACATACATCCTGAGATTTTCTGCGGATTGTACTATTGATTCTTTTGCCAATCCTATTTTCCTGTGTGCGGATGTCAGTTCGTCCCATGCGTTTTTCATCTTGATCTGAAGAAGCCGGGTTGCATCTTCAAGTTCGTTTCTTGCCATCAGCGTCTGCGCTTTCTTATTGCGTATGGCATGGCTGCCGCCCCACCAGCCTGAAATAGTAACAGATACACTAAGGAACACTGCACCGAAGTTATGACCTTGTTTTCCGGAAATTTATGATGGATTTGCAAAAAAACTATGCCAATCATCACAACACCATGTTTTATGCACGCCGTTCCTCTCTAAGTCCTAAATATTTTTCAGCAGTAATCAAACAGGTTTCCGGGACTGCCCCGATGGAATGGATAATCCAAACTATAATTGCCATGGCGCAAAACTATCTGGCTGATTCATCTATTTCAATAAAAGAAATTTCATCGGAACTGGGGTTTTCTTCACCGGCATGTTTTTGCAAGTATTTCAAGAAATATACCGCCTTATCTCCCACGGAATATCGACAAATCGGAAGTCTCCATGAAAAAATTTGATTTCGATGTTTCAGATGCTTGTAGTGGGAATCAAGCACTATGAAGTTATTTAAACTTAGGTGTATGATAAAAATTTTTAATCCAATATTTTGTAGGAAATGAAAAAAATCATAATTTTGCATTTGCGTATCGCTCGCAGAACCGATATGGGGAAGAGGGTGGGTATGCGGTCATAATTTATTAGCGTTTACTCGACGCTTGATTCTTGGCTATCAGAACTTCGCAACTTCTAACTCTGTCAAGAATGAAGCAGCGGTAGATGCCCGTGGATAAATGGTTATCCCCACCGGTTGTGCATTATTGTGCGCAACCGGCAGGGTGTACTACTTATATCGGCGTGGGCTTCTGCGTTGCTCGTTCTACAGAGTGGGCAATGCGAAGGCCTTGATAGCGGAACGAGCAAGAAGTACAGACTCCCGCGCTATTTTCATTTATTCATGTCCGGAGAGGGGTCTCGGCATACTCAAAACAAGATGTCATGAGACGTTATTTACCTTGTGTACTGCTTTTTGGCGCATTATTCTACGACTCGCCTTTTGTCTTCGCTCAGCAGCCGTCACAACCGAAAGACCAGTATGTCTATAAACAGAAAAACCGACCGGAGGCCATAGACAACTATCTTTTCAACCTTTATTACAATTCAGGTAAAAAAGCTTTTAACTTGAGAGGCCTGCCGGTTGCTTCGGGCGGCTCTCCTGTGAAGCGTTTGAAAGTGAACCCTTCCGGCACTTCGCTTGCCCTTCTTGAAATTGACAAGAACGGGAAATCTACGCTTTCCATATATAATCTTTGGAAGGCGGATTCGAAAATACATCAATTCGAAAACCTTTCAGACCTCTCTGAAGTGGCATATACTCCCGATGCGAAAAATATTGTTGTAGCTTCTCCGGGAAAGGTGACATTTTACGATGCGCGTGGTTTCGATTATCGTTTCGACATTCCGTTGAATGGTGAAACACGGATAGATGAAATCGTGTTCAGTCCTGACGGAAAGATAATGGCTGTTGCAGGCGGCACGGATGTAGATATCTATGATGTCGAATCCAAATCGCATAGAAAAACCATTTCACTTGATGAAGAGGTGAAGGATATGGATTTCTCAAATGCCAACGATGCTTTTGCCGTTCTGACCAAAGACGGCACCCTCCATCAGTATGACACGGCGCGTTTCTTCACAATGGGAAGCATCGACGGCCTTGGCTTGGCGGCAGCTTTGTCGTTTAACCCTGACGACAAATACATATCGGTAGTGACAGGCGACAACCGTATTGCGGTAATCAACCGTATGGATAATACTGACAGGGATTTCATAGAAGATGAGTTTGGCGGTATAAGCGACGCCCGTTTTGTGAAAGACAACAAGGGGAATGTGTATCTTGCATATAACACCACCGGCAATATCACTTATAAGCTGATGAGTGCCCTTGCTCCCAACTTCACCAAGCTGCTTTCCGACGAGCTTAACGACAGGATGAACGAATGGATGAAGATGATGCCCGGCGAAACACTCGAAGACTACAACAATCGTGTGACGGAAGAAAGCCGCCTTGCACAGATGAAACTCTTCGAGCAGGAGATTGCCACCCGCATGGCAGAAAACCTTGTAAGCATGTCGCAGGTTACTTTGGGTAATTATAGTCCGGAATCAAACACACTCGCCATTAATTTCGACAATATGCCCCCGGTGTATCTTACCGTGCCTGAAAACGAACTGACGGATTTTATAGACGGCGCCGACCTCGAATTCCGCAATGCAAAATACGGTCTGACCCCAAACGACAAGTTTGAGCTTATCTATGCCGACGTATATAATAAGAAAACGGGAAAGACATACGTCTTCGACAACCTCGAACGCCAGAGTCTTGCCTATCTGATGGCGAATGAAAATTTCGTACCTCTCGAACTCATCCAACAGAGCAATCTTGAGGAAGGGTTACTACAAGATATTAAGGACAATATAATCTCGATTGCGAAACAACAGGAAAAAGTCAGTGACCACACTCATTTCAATGTGAAATCGAATATCGTTACCGACAAAGACGGCAACGGAGAAAAAATCATGAACTATCAGATTACCTTCTCCTACGAAGTTGACCCCGGCTTCTCGGCAGTGGAAGATTTCGCCCCCGGTAAATATAAAGTCGATGATTCGCCGGCGGCAAAGTCGATGCTCGATATTGTGAAAACCGCACTCGAAACCGATTTTGCCCAATATGTGAAATCTGGCAAAAAGCTTCTCGTGAGTATAACGGGTATGGCTGACGCCCTCCCCATTAACGGACGCATAAACTACGACGGTGTTTATGGTGATTTCAAGGACGAACCCGTCTATAAGAACAATGACCTCACGGCACTGACAGTGGAAAAGGCAACCGGCATAACCGACAATGACCAGCTTGCTTTCCTTCGAGCCACCGGTGTTAAGGAGTTTATTGGTAAGGAAGTGAAGAATATCGACAAAATGAACGTCGATTATCGCAATAATATTGAAGTGACGCAAGGCAAGGGTGGGGAATTCCGCCGAATCAAAGTGGAACTCACTTTCGTCGATGCCTTTCAGAAATAACACGGTCTCTGAACCGTGTTGATGGTTGAATCTCTCTAACCTCACATAAATCATTTATTTATGACATATTATAAACATTTTGGCGGCAAGTTTGGCATACTTCCGCTTCTGCTCTTATTGTTTGTTTTCTCCATGCCCGTCCGTTCGGCATCCCCTGCGTCGGATGCTTTTGCATCTTTCAATCAGATGAGAAGTTCGGGTGCCGGCGAAGATGCAATCTATGGTTCTCTACATGAATGTTTCAAGGCAGCAATGACCCAACTCGACAAATCCACTCTCGGATCTGAGGCCTTTAACGAGGCAAGGAACATCCTTTTAGAGATACACCCTTTCCTGAGGTCGGGCGCATTCTACAGTTCAAGCAAAAACAATCAGAACAATGCGCTTGTCTTTGCGTGCGCTTATCTCGACATCCCCGCCCATCAGGCTTTCAAGGGATATCCTTTCCAACGCGACGACCAGTTCGCAAATCTGGCATATTTCGCCGCTTCTGGAGTCTATAACAGGGGCGACAAGAGAAAGGCAATCCCTTATTTCCAGGCATATCTTGAAAGCGGCGACCAAAAGCACCGCAAGAACGTGTTTGCTTTCCTTGCAAAGGCTTGTATTGAAAGCGGCGACCGGAATGCCGCCTCGGAAGCTCTCCGGCAGGGAATAAATGCTTATCCCACCGATTTCAATATGCTTTCGATGGCTGTCAACAATGCCATCGAAACCGGTGACAACGAAAGCCTGCAGGAGTTTGTTTCGAAAGCACTTAGTTTGAAACCGCAAGATGAGACTCTTATGAACATTCAAGGCAAACTGTATGAAGACACACAACAATTCCAGAACGCTTTGAACGTTTATACCCAACTTCTGCGCAGAAAACCTAACAATCTTCAGGTTAACAAGCACGTGGCATTGAATTATTACAACCTCGGTGCCCTCAATTTCAACAAGGCCACCATTGAAAACAACGGAGGTCAGGCAAAGAAGTTGATGCGCCAGGCCAACGAATATTTTTCTGCCGCAGCTTCCACTCTTGAAGATGTGGTAAGAAACGACCCTTCGGCCGTCAGCTATCTCCAGGCACTTGCCACGGCATACAGTTGCATGGGGGAGACCCAGAAACTAAAAGACACCAACACACTCCTTGCTTCGATGGGGGTTGGCACCGTAGGTGAAGACGTAATCCCGCAGATGATGGCTTATGGCGATTCTCCGTCAAGGCAAGCGCAGACAGGTGGCGACAACCTGATGTTTGCATCAAGCGGACATGCGAATTCTTCTTTCGGAGGAGCATCTTCTCCTTCCAATGCAGTCGCTTCCGGAGAAACACCGAAGTATTCCGAATTTGCCAAAGATTTTGTGGAAGAAACCATTACGAAGTGGCAGGCGAAAGACCCGTACGAAACCGTTTCGGAATATCAGGCAAGGGTGACGGAAGCCTCAAGGGATGCCAAAGTGAAGGAGCTTCTGAAGGAGGCCGAATCGCAATATATCGCCAAATATACGAAAGGCGTTAGATTCAACGATATGGTGCTTAAACCATACGACGCGGAAAACGGAGTGTTTCTTGTGGAGTCGAATTTCGGGGAACTCGTGGTGCCTGTGCCGCGTGCCAATGAAGAGGCGAGGGTCTTTGAAAGCGGCTGGTCAGGAATGCAGTTCAAGAATCCCGAGTTCTATATCAACAACGATAAGTTGCTCCTTTCTTCCCTCACGTTCGTCACTCCTACCGGAAAGTCTTACCGCTATGACGCCGACAAGGGTCTGAATTATACGGAAACTGTCGTTAACGTATCGTTCGGTAAGATAGAAGACGCCATGTTCGCCCAAAACACTTCGGGCGCTCATGAGCAAGGCGTACGTAAATCCTCTAACACTGTGAATATCGGTGTGCCGGTCTCCGACGTTGACAAGGATTTGCCTGTGAATAAAAACGTTAATGACAAGACCTTTGCCGTTATCATCGCCAACGAAAACTACAGTATGGTGGCACCGGTGCCTATGGCTGGGAACGACGGGGAAGTGTTTAGCAAATATTGTAAAACCACTCTCGGACTCCCCGAAAACAATGTCAGACTTTATAAGGATGCTTCCTACGGCACGATGTTGCGTGCAATGCGTGATATAAAAGAAATTGCTTCCGCTTTTGCCGGAGACATACAGGTGATTTTCTATTATGCCGGACACGGCATACCTAACGAGGCAACAAAAGATGCCTTCTTGCTCCCCATCGATGGCGACGGAATGTCAACCGACGCTTGCTATTCCCTGAAGAAACTCTATAGCGAGCTTGGTGAACTAAACGCACGCAACACTGTGGTGTTTCTTGATGCGTGCTTCAGCGGCTCCAACCGCGATGGCGACATGCTTGCCTCGGCACGAGGGGTGGTTCTGAAACCGAAGAAGGAAGCCCCGAAGGGCAACATGATTATCTTCAGCGCGGCTTCCGATGAAGAAACGGCATTCCCTTACAAGGAAAAGGGTCACGGTCTATTCACTTATTTCCTTCTAAAAAAATTGAAGGATAGTAAAGGTAACGCCAATCTCGGGGAACTTGCGGAATACATCAAGACGAATGTCAAGCAGCAGTCGGTAGTAGTTAACCGTAAAGCGCAGACCCCAACGGTTTCCGCCGCTCCCTCATTGGCTGATTCCTGGCAAAAACTGAAACTCGGAGAATGATTCCAAAACCGATTAAAATGTAGGGGCGTGCCTTCGGCGTATTTGATTATCCGATTGGGTATCAAATAAAACATGCTAAAGAAATATCCCTCCCATTGAATATTTGTGATAAGATTAATTAACAACATAAAACAACATCAGATGAAGAAACTGATTGCATTATTTTTAGCGGTAGCGGGATTCGTTCCTCTTCTTGCCGCTCAAGATGTCGTCACGGGTACCGTCGTCGATAAAGACGGCAACCCGCTGCCGGGTGTGAAAATCGAGATTCCCGGCACACCGGAAATGGTTATTTCCGACCTCGACGGCACGTTTTCAATCTCACGCAGTGACTTGTCGAAGAAAAAGCTTCTTGCCACTTATGCCGGTATGTCGCCTCGCAAAATGAAAATGAAAGACGGCATGGTCATAAAGATGAAAGAATATAATTGGTGGACCCAGGCACCCGACGAGTGGAATTGGTTTGCGGAAGCGATTGTGGCTATTCCTAACAATCCCGGTGATGAATATGGGGGAGGGCAGAATGTCTTTAACCCTGCATACGGACTTATGATAGGAAGGGTGAAGAAATTCGGTTACTATCTGAAAGGGGTGACAAACACCTTTGGTAAAAGCGCGGACCCGTATGATGGCGGCAATGCCGGTTCCCTTGGCTTTATACAAAAGAGCCGCTCAACCTATTGGTCGGTAACTGCCGGCGGGATTGTCAGACTCGGATGCCCTATTCATTTTTACGCAGGAATCGGTTATGCGTCCTATAGATATTATATTGAGAATATGTCGGGAAACTGGTATGATGTGTCCTATAGAAAACATGACAATTTTGTGGTTGACTTAGGATTCATGATGCGTATCAAGAGAATTACGATTTCGCTCGGTGGAACCATGGCTCCGAGAACCACATACGGAAGTGCAGATGATCCGGGTCACGAAATTAAGGTGGCAGGTAATTTCGGAATCGGATATTCTTTTTAATCGAATTTAAGAATCTAAACAAATTCAATCTTACAGGAAAATTATGAAAATTAGATACATTACGATGGCTCTCATGGCCGGGGTTTTCTTGACCGGATGCTACGACAGCAATTTGGAAGGCGTCGATTACGTGCCGGATATGAAGACTTTACCTCCCGTGGTAGATGGCGATAGCCATAAAACGATACTTCGCGGTTGGTCAAACCAGGCTTATAAAGATTATTTTTATTTTGAAATTTCGCGGTCGAAAGATTTCAATAGCGAAGAAACAACAACGGTGATTAGCAACCGATATGATATTTCCGGGGACTCGATTGCCAATTATTTCTATACTTTTGACTCGCTGGATGTTCCCGGCACTTACTATTACCGGTTTATGGCAAGTAACGGGGACGAGAAGGTATATGCAGCTGAAGTGGAAACGTTTACGGTGGAAAACTCTTTAGAAATCCAGCCTGCCGCAAATATAACATCAAAAGGAGCGACTCTGACCTGCTTCACGTATGGAGGATATTTCAGCGATAAACAATTCATTGTTTCAACAAGCAGGGATTTCGAAAATTATGACAAGGTTCCGGTAAACTCAAGCAGCTCGTTGACCGACGGGCATTACACATTTACCGGCAATATCGACTATCTTAAACCGGAAACACGATATTATGCTAAATTCGTTATGAGGAATTATAATCCGGATATAACTTTGGAAAGTGATGTAATCGAGTTTACGACCGATAAAATCGATATGATAGAAGTTAGGATCAATGCTTTGGAGGGAACATTCTTTGAAAACGGACAGACACCGGATTTCAAAATTCTTATCCGGAATTCTTCTGATGAAAAAGTATGGTATGGACCTTTTGTGGCGAAATGTTCCGAAGAAAACAAGACATATAGTTTTGTAGATAAGGTTGAGATACCGTTGATAGAAAATAGCGGATATTTGGTTTACGCTGTTAATGACAAAGAAACGACTTGGGATAGTTCCGGGTATGTGGTTCTAAGCAACAATGCCTACAACGAAGGGGATATGCAGAACCCAATATATTATGGCATGAACGATTTCAGTTATACCAACCCTTTGATAAATTTATTCTGTAACGAAGTCACCTCGCAACTTTCAATAGATTATCCTCAAGAATGGGGTAAGGTTGTTCAGGTGAAGTTGGAATCCATCTATGATAAAGAATTTTTTATGGGTAACACATTTAGCATAGAGTCGATGAAATGTCTTGGTTATTCAAATACTTATTTTGGGAGGTCATCTGAAGGATGTGTGGCAGACGGTTCCAAATATCGTTACTCATTCAATATATTCCCCGTAGATATACCGGAAGGATATGTCAATATCGTGTTTGAATTCTTAGATAGCAAACCGATGACGTTGCCGTTCCCCGCATTGAAACTTAAGAGCGGTGAAAAGAAAACCGTTGAGTTCAATGGCCTTGGCGTGGAAGATGTTATTGTAAAAGATTGGACACCAATTGAAGGCGGTTCAATCATTATCGTTCCGAAAAATTAAAAATTGAAAGGTGTTTGCGCATTACATCTTATGTTGTAGTTAAACAGACCATGTAGGGACATGCCTCCGGCATGTTTAATTGGCAATCAGGTGTTTGTCAATCAAACTGATTCTAAAACGTGCCGAAGGCACGTCCCTACATTCAATCTCTGATTCCACAAAGTGTAATGCAAGGATATTCCTCATTGAATAAATTAGAATATGAAATACAAGAATTTAAATAAGATTATGGCAATCGCGGTGGGGCTTTCCATTGCCGCGACATCGTGCAATTCTTACGATATGCCGGACAAAAGTCTGAAATTGTCAGACACTCCTCTTGAAATAGATTTGCTTGGAGTAAAAGGAACAAGGTCCATTATACAGGGAACCGCTTTCCCCATCGACAGTGTTTTCTCCGTATTTTCTTTCATCGGAAACACAATGACACCGGTCGATGGTGAAAATGCCGCGCGTGTGACGTATTCCAATAAAAAATGTGTGTTCGAGACACCGGTTCTTCTCCCTGAGTCAGCGGACGTTTCCGTTTATGCGACCTTCCCTTATGTGGAGAAATTGGATGGAAAAGATATATTTGTAGATACCAAGAAGCAGATAGATTATCTTGCAGGTTATGGATGTGATGCTAACGGTGAGATGAAGTATGCAAATACGGGAAGTCCTTCGGTAAACATCTGTTTCGAGCATATTCTTTCCAGAATTACATTGAACATCTATAAGGCCGACAATGTGGAACAGTCGTTCAAGATTCCGACGATTGCACTTGGCGGTGACAATGAATATTCGTATAGGTCAGCCTATTATAATTTGATAGAAAAAAGGTTTGTCAATGGAGGTAATTATGATGGCTATGTGAATATAAAAGGGGAAATCAGGGACAATAAATATTGGATAGAAACCACTGATGACGTTGTAACGGTTGATTTCCTCGTTATCCCGTCCGAAACGACTTGGGGCTTATACATTGATGAAATTAATCATAATTGGTTGGGCCTTCCCTCGCGCGTTTATGAACCCGGGAAGCAATATATTTTCGATTGTGTGATAAGTGCCGGCAATGTGCTTACCATCAGCGAGTGTGAAATAAAACCCTGGGACAACACCGATATGCCCGAGGTGGAACCATATTGAAAACAGTTAAAGAACATTTACAATGAAAAAGAATATAATATCAGCTCTTTTCGGAGGTCTCGTCATTCTTATGGCAGGCTGTTCGTCTGAGATTCCCGGAAATTCTGAATCCCAAACAACTTCCGGAGGTGCTATTCTACGACTCGATATCAACAAGGCCGACATGACACGTGCTGGGCTGGAGTCAACCTCATTTGATGAAGGGGATGAGGTGTTTGTGGTTGTTACAGACAGAACGAATCCGGATATTCTCACCGTTACAACAAAGGCAACCTACACCGGTAGCAAATGGGTATTGGCGGATGAAATTGATTTGGCCGGTGGCAACTCCGGCGTGGTTTGGACCATAGCGGACATTCAGGTGTATTATCCGTATGACATGGCATTAGAAGGTTATGATAAAGAAAGCGGTAAAATAAACCTGAGTTCCTTTCAGAAAGATATTCTTTATGGAGCAAGTTACGGATGGTCGAAGGGCAACTCCAATGCAACGGTAAGTTGCAAGCATGCCATGACCCGTCTTACATTAGCATTGAATAACAATTCTGATACAGATGTTACGGTTGAGAGAGTAAAGATTACAAATTCAGGCGAACAAAGTTTTTTAGGCAGTAAAGGCACACTTGACAGCAATGGAATTAATGTGACCGGTTATTCCGACTTAATAACAGTATTAAAAAGTGGGAATCTGATATCTGCCAGTTCTGTAGGATATTATGACATTCTTTTGCCTCCGACACTTGCGGCATACGATAGAATGCTTGATTGGTATGAGAATGAAGGGATACCAAAAACCGTTTTAAAATTCGAAGTAGATGTAAATGACCGCACTGTCAAATTCGACATCGATGCCAACGCATGGGAAGAAGGACACCAATACACCTATCCGGTAAATATAAAAGAACACGAAAAACCAAATCCTGATAATTTCGAGTATGTCGATCTTGGTCTTTCAGTTCTATGGGCTACTTGTAATGTAGGAGCTTCTAACCCTTATGAAATTGGAAAATATTTCTTTTGGGGTGACATAAAAGGGTATATTAAAGGTGAAACTTACTCCTCTACTGATGTTTCTTTTATTAATTCAAAAAGTGATGAAGAACTTTTAGAAGAGGGTATTATTGAACTTGCACCAAATTCTGCAGATAGCCAATATAAATATAGACTTTCTTCCAAATATGATGCATGTACGCATAACATGGGTTTCCCTTGGAGAATGCCCATGGCCGATGAAATACAAGAAATGGTGGATAACACAAACTTTGAGTTGATTAAGGTCGATGATATGTGGATGTTTAAATTTATATCAAAAGTTCCAGGCTTTGAAGATAAATATATCATTCTACCTTATCCAGAAGGTGCATTCAATACTTCCGGTGGTGGTGTTTACAATTATAATTTGTATTCGAATACCGATGAACCATCCGGTAATTGGTGGAGTAGTTCAGTTCCATATGATTATGAAAGAAGAGGTATGTTGTTGGAAATCTTATGGTATTATATGGCTGATAAACCAAGTACATGGATACGAAGTTTAGGGCGTTCTAGAGGATACAATATTAGGGGTGTCAGAGCCAGAGTATAGTTCTTCCGGGTGTTTGTTTCTTGATTTATCAAAAATAAAAACGTAGCAAGGACGATAAAATGTATAGATATGCCTTCGGCATGTTTGATTGGAAACACGAATGGTTACGGAATAAAACGTGCCGGAGGCACGTCCCTACATATCCACCGGTTTTGCAACACCTTCTTAACGGATATAAAAACGGCAATGAACTCGTTTCATTGCCGTTTTTATATTCATCGCTTTTGTCTAAGATTTTAAATTCGCAAGCACCTCATCGGTTAGTGCCCAATAGAAGAATGCCTCCGGATTTCCCATTTTGAGTTTGTTGAGTTTTGATGGAAGAACACGCTCAATCTTCATTCCCCCAATCGATGATGGATGATTATCATAATGTTGAATTTCGTTGATGCCGTTCTCCAATAATGCAGAAAGGTAAGCTGCTTTGGAAGCATCTACGATTGCATCTTCCAAGTGATATTTTTGTCTGTACATGAAAGAAGAAATGCTCTTAATTCCTTTCTGAAGCAAATCGAACTTTTCTTTGTCGATTAAACCTCGAGTAGAAATATTTAGCGATGTGTTTCTAATATCTTTTAATATAATAAAGGTATCATCTATATCTAAATTCCGATAACTCAATTCGATGGGAGCAATTTCGAAAAAAGCGTTTCGTGTGATCGTTAAATCAGTTACATGGTCGAACAGTCGTCCGATGTCGAAGAGTTGTTTTATAATTTCAAGCGTGGCGGGTTTATCATTTTTATAATAAGGAATTCCAGTGGTTTCTGGTGCATAGGCAGTCAACTTGTCTCCAAGAATATCTCCGATAGAAGGCACATCTACTATTGCCGGCGATTCAAGATTCTCGATTAAGATGTTTTCAATTGGAATGTGCTCTATTTGTTGGTAATGGCAATTTTCATAGAGAACATCGAGTAGGATATAACCGGTTCCGTTGTCCTTGAAAGCAACTTGATAGAAGAATTTAGAATGGCTTTTTGGAATCTCTGTGCTCCTCTGTTTACGGTCAATCAATCGATAATCAATAAAACCGTGTGCTTTGTATTGTTTAAGATAATCTTCTATATTTGTTCCTAAAGGGCAAATAATATCAATGTCTATCGATAATCGATGTGGCATATCTTTGAGCAGCAACATAATGCAAGAGCCTCCTTTAAATTTAAATGTACAGCCGGAACGAGCCAACATGTCGAGAAGAGAAAAAGCATGTATCGTTTTTTCCAGAAGGTTAACATCCGGATATTTCAACTCTTCAGCTTTTGCCGCTATCCATTCTTTGGTAAAGCATTTTTGGTCAATCATGATTATTGGGTTTTATTAGTCCACGACGTCGGGCATATCTGTTAAGTCGGGTATCGTTAATTGCATAAATACTTCTGGCATTTTCAAGCATTCGGTCAACTTCGGTTCCATAGAAATAGGAAAAGTCTGCATCCTTACGAATATCTACTAAAAGTTTTTCGAGCGTTGGGGTGGGTATGCCGTTAATAATTTGCAACGGAGATTCCGTAATCAATGGCTTTATGATAATTCCTTCTTTAGAAAGATCAATATATCTATATATGAAGTCAGAATCCGGCGACATCCAAACGTCATCATCGTCATTCCTTAAAAAGTTGAATACCGATTCTATAGCACTTCGGTCGGTCTCAACGTAGGTCACGTTATTTGCCGAAAGATGATGTTGTATGGACGAGAGAACTGCACCATTGTATAAGCAAAATGGAGCATAAGGGAAGTTGTCTTTTAATTGTTTAAAAATAGTAATTTCTTTCTCATTAGGGATAGCTTTAAATACAGCTTTATTTAGTGCTCTGGAGTATAATCCTTTGGCTACACGTATAATGTCGCCGGCTTCTACCATTCTATATAAGACACATGTGACTGTATTTAGGCTATATTTGGTGAATTCGGAAATCCAACCCCATAATTCTTTAATCCCGAATGTTGTCGTGATAGAGGAATATTCTAAAATTAGTGTCTTACAAGATGGCATGCTTTCTTATTTTTAGTTTCGTAGAATATTGGATATATATAAAAACGGCAATAAACTTGGTTTATTGCCGTTTTTATATATTTTTCGCTTGCTGTAAGATAAAGCTAACTCTGATACCGTTAAATTTATTGTGTTTGTCACGCTCAAGCAACCTGATTTTCTGATGACTGCCTTTGATATTTGGAAAAAGAGATTCCAATGCAACTGCAGTAACGGGTATGTTTCCTAATTGTAGGAGTGGATTATTCATAATGCAAATATAGTAAAAAAATGAACACTAAAACATATCAGATATGTTTTAGTGTTCATTTTTTTACTATTAGTTGGGAAAGTGCTTGTAATTTTTGACTGACTATAAAAATGTTCCTTCAAAGGAACATTTTTGCAAAATAGACCATGTAAGGAACACTTTAGCATTTTGTTCCTTGCTCGGAACAATGTGGTAATGCATGTATAAAATTCTGATTAGCAAAGGCAAACATGTTTAAAAGCACTTTCGCTTCAGGATATAGCCGACACAGGTGCCGTTGAATTTATTGTATTTTCCGTCTTCGCAGAGCGGAAAAAATGATTGGTCATAAATATAAAGCATGGCGCAACGTGAAGCGTTACGCCATGCTTTAGCTGAAGAATTATAATTCTTAGTTGTTTTCGGGACGGAGGTTGCGGACCACTGCACCGGCACGCCACATTTCGCTTTCGCGGAGGGCTTTGAGCTCTTTCTCAAGACCTTCGCGATAGTCGGGCTTAGAGTTGGAGTCGATGGAGTTCTGGGCTTCCTGACCACATGCCACGCTTGCATAAAGCTTCTCAACCACAGGCTTGATGGCATCGTGGAAAGGCGTCATCCAATCGAGGGCGCCACGCTGTGCGGTGGTAGAACAGTTGGCATACATCCAGTCCATACCCTTGGCTGCAAAGAGGGGCATGAGCGACTGTGTGAGTTCCTCAACAGTTTCGTTGAACGCCTCGGAAGGAGTGTGGCCGTTTTCACGGAGCACTTCATACTGAGCAAGAAGAAGACCCTGGATGGCACCCATAAGCGAACCGCGCTCGCCGGTGAGGTCGCTGTATGCCTCACGTTTGAAAGTGGTTTCGAAAATGTAGCCCGAACCGATACCGATTGCAAGGGCGAGAGTACGGTCAAGGGCTTTGCCGGTGTAATCCTGTTCGATGGCATAGCTTGAATTCAAGCCGCGGCCTTCAAGGAACATTGTACGGAGGGATGTGCCGGAACCTTTGGGAGCGACGAGGATAACGTCAACGTCCTTGGGAGGAACCACGCCTGTGCGGTCGGGCCATGCGATTGCGAAGCCATGTGAGAAATAGAGGGCCTTGCCTGCCGTGAGGTGTTTCTTGATTGTGGGCCATACTGAAAGCACGGCGGCATCGGAAAGGAGACACATTATTATGGTGCCCTTTTCGCAAGCCTCTTCGATAGAGAAAAGCGTCTCGCCCGGTACCCAGCCGTCGGCTACGGCTTTGTCGTAAGTCTTTCCCGCACGCTGGCCAACGATTACGTTGAAGCCGTTGTCGCGAAGGTTAAGGCTTTGGCCCGGACCCTGTACGCCATATCCTATAACTGCTATTGTTTCATCTTTGAGAATCTCGCGGGCTTTTTCCAATGGAAATTCCTCGCGGGTGATGACTGTTTCTTCAACGTCACCGAATTTAAGTTTTGCCATAACTTTAACTATTATTGGTGTTTTGTTGTCTATGTTTATTGGTCAATTATTATCCTCCCCCGATGAAAGACGCTCTTTCCTCTTGTTCTGACGTTCGAGGAATTCATCAACGAGTTCCATGGGAGCTTTCGTAACGGCAATCCTGCCTGAACGCACAAACTGGCGAAGCCCGAGAGGTTTCAGCCGCTCGAACAGAGCTTTCACCTCCACTGTATGTCCCGTCTTCTCGAATACGGTATATTCCGGTTGGATTTCAAGCACCCGCGCACCATTTTGGCGCACGATGTCTTCTATCTGGCCGCTTTCGAGAACGCTTGAAGTCGGCACCTTATAGAGGGCCACCTCCTGGAACACGATTTCATCGTCGGTGTGGAGGAAAGCGCGGAGCACTTCAATTCGCTTCTCAATCTGTTTCACCACATGCTCCATCATAGGGCGTGTGCTTTTGCAGGTAATGGTGAACTTATGCACTCCCGGTATGGAACATGCGCTCACCGACAGACTCTCGATGTTGAGACATCTTCTGCTGAATATCATTGAAATCTGATGGAGCAGACTCACCTGGTTTTCCGTAAAAACCGATATGGTGTAAAGTTGGTTATCTTCCATTTCCGATAGTGAGCGTTATACGGGTTTATAATATTCTGTAGAATTAAGGAGTATTTCATCCACTCCGTGTCCACCGGGGGTCATCGGGAATATCATCCCCATCTCTTCGATATTCACGTTGAGGATATAAGCCCCTTTATGTTCCTTCATCCTGCGGATGGCATCGTCAAGATTGTCGCGATGGGGCACGTCTTCTCCCGCTATGCCATAGGCTTTTGCGAGGGTTACAAAGTCGGGATTTACCATAGGTGTCGCGCTGTAGCGGCCGTTGAAGAAAAGTTCCTGCCATTGGCGCACGTTCCCAAGGAAATTGTTGTTGAGCAGGATAATCTTGACCCCGACGTTATACTCCATAATCATGCCAAGTTCTTCAATCGTCATCTGAAGACCACCGTCGCCCGCAAAAAGTACGACATCCCTTTCAGGCACGGCAATCTTCGCGCCAATCGATGCCGGGAGTCCGAATCCCATGGTGCCGAGTCCACCCGAGGAAATACAGCTGCGGGGCGACGTGAACTTGAAATAACGTACAGAGAACATCTGGTTCTGACCTACGTCGGTCACGAGGATGGCATCGTGCCCGAAAGCCTCGCTGACTTTATTGACCACTTCTCCCATGTGCATCTTCCCGTCTTCATTTTCGGGATGTAGTTCAAGCTTTTTCACCCGCTCGTTCTCCACCTTTTCATGGCGGCTGAAAGAGTTGACCCAGTCTTCATGTTTCGCTTCCGCAACAAGTGGGAGAATCTTTTCAAGAGCCGTCTTGGCGTTTCCATGTATGTGGAGATGGCTGAACACGGTTTTGTCGAATTCGCTTGAATCTATATCGATATGTATGATTTTTGCGTCGGGTGCATATTTCTTCGTGTCGCCGGTTACGCGGTCGTCGAAACGCATACCCACCGCAATGATAAGGTCTGCTTTGTTGGTATTGATGTTCGGACCGAGGTTGCCGTGCATCCCCAACAATCCTTTGTTGAGAGGATGGTCAGACGGAATTGTAGAGAGACCGAGCATCGTGCATGCAACAGGGATCCCCGCTTTCTCCGCAAGCCCGACCAGTTCTTTTTCTGCCTTCGATATAGTCACCCCATGGCCGGAAAGAATCATGGGGCGTTCAGCCAAATTAATCAATGAAGCGGCTTCCCTGACAATATCATCGCTTATCTCCGGATCAGGGTCGTAACTACGTATGAAATTACACGTGGCATTCACGTATTCCGCCATGCCGACCTGTGCGTCTTTCGAAATGTCGAGCACGACGGGACCTGGACGGCCGGAATTGGCGATATAAAACGCCTTTGCTATCGACGGGGCTATCTCTTCGGCGGTGCGCACCTGAATGGACCATTTTGTGACCGGCAGCGTGACGCTGACCACGTCCGATTCCTGGAATGCGTCCTTTCCGAGGAGGGTAGAGGGCACCTGACCGGTGATTGCCACTATCGGAGTGCTGTCCATAAGGGCGTCGTTCAAACCCGTGATAAGGTTCATGGCGCCCGGGCCTGAAGTGGCGATTACCACGCCGATCTTGCCGCACGCACGTGCATAACCCTCTGCGGCATGTATCGCCCCCTGTTCATGGCGGGCAAGATAGTGATGAATTTTATCGGAATAGTCATACAGGCTGTCATAGACAGGCATTATCTGACCCCCCGGATAGCCGAAAACCTTGTCAACGCCCTGGTCTATCAAGGCGCGCATAAGGATTTCGCAACCTTTTATCTTGTTGCTCATATAGCTTTCGTTTTAAAATTATATGTCTCCTCTCACTCCACCTTTGTCTGCCGATTGCACGAGCGAAGCGTATGCCCTCAGCGCCTTGCTTACGACACGGTCTCTGCCTCTCGGAGTGAACGCCGCTTTACCGAACGCTTCCTCCTCGCGGCGGCGTGCCTCCAATTCTTCGTCGGAGAGCCTTACGTTTATGGTGCGTTCCGGTATATTGATTTCAATTATATCGCCGTCGCGCACAAGGGCAATTTCTCCGCCTGCAGCGGCTTCCGGAGAAATATGACCGATGGAAAGGCCTGAAGTGCCTCCGGAAAACCTTCCGTCGGTAATAAGGGCGCATTCCTTGCCGAGATGCTTGCTCTTGATGTAGGAAGTGGGGTAGAGCATCTCCTGCATGCCGGGGCCTCCTTTAGGACCTTCGTATGTGATTACGACTACATCGCCGCTTTTCACTTTATCTTTGAGAATGCCCTCCACCGCTTCTTCCTGGCTATGAAAAACCTTGGCGGGGCCGGAAAAAACGAAAATGCTTTCATCCACTCCGGCGGTTTTAACCACACACCCGTCTTTTGCGATATTACCTTTCAAGACAGCAAGGCCGCCGTCTTTCACGTAGGCATGTTCGAAATCTCGGATGCAACCTTTTTCGCGGTCGGTGTCGAGTTCCTTATAACGGGAATCCTGGCTGCCCATCACCGTGGTATGCACACGTCCGGGTGCCGAATGCCAAAGTTCGTCGGCGTCAGTGCAATATTTTTCGCCTCCTATAGCGTATGCCTTTATGGCTTCTCCGAGCGTCATTCCATCGACGCGTTTTACCTCGGTGTTTACAAGTCCCTTGTCGGCAAGTTCCTTCATGATGGAAAGGATACCCCCCGCTCTGTTGACATCTTCGATGTGATAATGCGAATTGGGCGCCACTTTGCAAAGCACAGGTGTTTTCCTTGAAAGCGCATCGATGTCCGCCATCGTGAAATCGGCTCCGGCTTCGTTGGCTACGGCGAGCAAGTGGAGCACGGTGTTGGTGCTCCCACCCATGGCGATGTCAAGGGTCATGGCGTTGAGCATGGCGTCGCGCGAGGCTATGCTTCTCGGCAATACACTTTCATCCCCGTCCTTATAATATGCGTAAGTGTTTTCAATAATTTTTTTGGCGGCTTTTTTAAAGAGGCCGATACGGTTGGCGTGGGTTGAAAGTATGGTGCCGTTGCCCGGAAGGGCAAGACCGATTGCCTCGTTGAGAGAGTTCATAGAATTCGCGGTGAACATTCCGGAGCATGACCCGCAGGTTGGGCAGCCTTCCCGTTCGAGGGCTTCCACATCTTTGTCGGGAACCGTCTGGTCGGCGGAATCAATCATTATGTCGATAAGGTCGAGCTTCCTCCCCCCCACATCCCCGGCTTCCATCGGTCCGCCTGAAACGAATATGGTAGGGATGTTAAGCCTCATTGCAGCCATGAGCATTCCGGGAGTAATCTTGTCGCAGTTGGAGATACACACCATTGCGTCCGCTTTATGGGCGTTTACCATATACTCAACCGAGTCGGCGATAAGGTCGCGTGAAGGGAGGGAATAAAGCATCCCGTCGTGTCCCATGGCAATCCCGTCGTCAATGGCGATTGTGTTGAATTCCGCCGCGAAACAACCGAGTTTCTCAATTTCTTTCTTCACAATCTGACCAATCTCGTGGAGATGGGTATGTCCGGGGACAAACTGCGTGAAAGAATTGACGACTGCAATGATTGGCTTGCCGATTTGTTCTTCTTTCATACCATTGGCGCGCCATAGGGCACGAGCCCCCGCCATACGACGTCCGAACGTGCTGGCGTAACTTCTGAGTTGGTTCACCATATTAAAATTATCTACCTGTAGCCAAAGCGGACTTATGTCTGCTCAGTATGTTGTTTTATAAAAATATATTATTTTTGGCAAAATTATACAATTATTTTTATAATTGCAAATTTCTTAATTGAAATGAGTCTGAAAAGTGACAAACGTAACGTTTTTTATTAAGCCGCTGTTAAAAATTTGCAAAAATGTAATCGCGAAGCATCTCGGTGGGATTTTTCAATTTGAATGATATAAAAATGAGGGAGAATCCGTCGTACGACACATTCTCCCTCCCGAAGCAATCGAGATATAATTGTAAAACATGTGTGATGCCGTCACATGAGGATAATGCCGGCCTTCCTGCATTCTTCGATTTGTTCTTCCGGCCATATCGAAGCCTGAACCTCGCCGATATGTGCCTTTTGAAGAAGAAACATGCATAGACGGCTCTGCCCTATGCCGCCTCCGATGGAGTATGGAAGTTCGTTGTTGAGTAGCCTTTTATGAAATGACAGTTGGCTGCGTTCAGGGCATCCTCTTTCTTCAAGCTGCCTTTTGAGCGATTCGGGGCTTACCCTTATTCCCATAGATGAAAGTTCAAACGAGCGGCCAAGCACTGAATCCCAAACCAGGATGTCTCCGTTCAGTCCGTTGTAGCCGTCCTGGTTTTCTGAAATCCAGTCGTCATAGTCGGGGGCGCGTCCGTCATGCGGCTCTCCGTTGCTCAACGGTGCCCCGATGCCTATAAGGAAGATGGCACCATATTTCTTGGCGGCTTTTGACTCGCGCTCAAGAGGGGAGAGGTCGGGATACTCGCGGAGAAGGTCCTCGCTATGGATAAATGTAATTTCTTCGGGAAGACGGGGTGTGATATGAGGAAATCTTTCGAAAACCTTTTTTTCTGTCTCCTTTATAGCTTCATAAATCTGTCTTACCGTCTTCTTGAGATAATCGAGGTTGCGGTCTTTTTCTTCAATGGTTTTCTCCCAATCCCATTGGTCAACGTAAAGGGAGTGGAGATTGTCAAGTTCTTCGTCTGCACGGATAGCGTTCATGTCTGTATATAGTCCGTAGCCGGGAGCTATGCCGTATGCTCCCAGTTTTGCTCGTTTCCATTTCGCAAGGGAATGAACCACCTCCGCCTTTTTGTCGCCAAGCGCTTTTACAGGGAAAGTCACGGGACGCTCTACTCCGTTAAGGTCGTCGTTAAGACCGGTGCCCGACAATACGAACAACGGGGCTGTCACCCTTCGCAGTCCGAGTGCGTCGGCAAGTTTTTTCTGAAAATTCTGCTTGATCATCTTTATTGCCAGTTCGGTTGTCTCCGGCAACAGCTTCTGCTTATAGTTTTGTGGAATGATTAAAGCCATATTTGATTCATTTTGTTGTTTAATGCTGCAAAATTAATTACAATTTTCTAATTATACAACACGATTTATTAAATAATGTTTCAAAATACTTTAAAAATTAAAAATAATGACAGTTTTATTCTGCTCCGTGATAAATGATTTATGCCTATAAGGAATTGCTATGTAGGAATTTAAGGTTGGCTTAAAGATATTTGGCTCTATTTGGAAACGGAAGTTCATATTTATTTGAAAATTCTTTTGTACCTTTGCATTGAAATTAAAAAAACATTGAAAGGAAGGAATGGGGTGGAATTCCCCTACAGTCTCGCTACGGCAACAGTCCGACCCTTCGTCGATGTCTATAATTAATGTTTTTCTTCGAGGATGAGAAAACAGTTGCTATCGGTCTTCTCGATAATAAGCGTAATCACCTCGGTCGATTTTACCGGGGCGAATTTATATTGTCAGGCTTCTGAAAGGTCTGACACCGTTCCTGTATTTCTTCCTTCCGTCAATATCGTTTCAGGCGAATCGTCGAAGACCGTGACTTCTTCCACGCCATATCAAAAGATTGATGCTGAAAGAATCAAACTTACGGGTATAACCAACATTTCGGATGCCATGAACCGTCTGCCCGGTGTCAATGTCAGGGACTATGGAGGTGCCGGCGGTTTGAAAACCGTGTCGGTCAGAGGTCTCGGGGCGGGACATACGGCAGTCATATATGACGGCGTTGCCTTGAGCGACTGTCAGTCAGGGCAGATTGACCTCTCACGTTATTCGCTCGACAACGTAAGTGCGATTTCACTTTATTCGGGCGATAACGACGATATTTTTCTGCCTGCCAAAGGGGCCGCCTCCGCATCTTCCATCTATATTTCGTCTTTCACCGCTCCATCCCCCTCCGATAAAGGGCTACATCTGAATGCGAGGATGCGGACGGGGTCGTTCGGTTTCTATAATCCTTTTTTGAGAATTTCGAAGGGATTCGGAAAGTATTCTTTCTCGTTTAACACTGAATTTATACATGCCGACAACGACTATACTTTCAAATTACAAAACGGCAAATACATAACAGAGGAGAAACGTCAGAATTCCAACATGAATTCATGGCATGGCGAACTCAACTACAGGTTGCGTCTTGCGCCCGCTTCCATCTTGAATGCGAAGCTGTATTATTACGATAATTCCCGCCGGCTGCCCGGTCCTGTGGTATATTATGTGACGAAAACAGACGAACACATGAGGGACCGTAATTTTTTCGGCCAGATACAGTTCAAGGGGAAAGTGGCGGATAAATTGTCGGTCCTTTCTACTGCAAAGTTTAATTGGGCTACTTCACATTACAGGGATTTTGACCAACGTTATGCAAGCGGGGTGCTCGACAATTATTATATACAACGTGAAGCTTACATCACCGGGGCTCTCTTGTTTACGCCATCTTCCTTCCTATCGTTAGACTATTCCGCCGACTGGACATGGAATAATCTCAGCAGCAATACCGACAACAATATTCGGCCTTTACGTCACACCGTGCTTCAGTCATTGGCTGCCAAATGCGTTTTCGGACGTGTCACAGCGATGGGAAGGCTTCTTTATTCGCTTTATTTTAATGACGCGAAAGACGGGGATGCCGGGAAAAATCAGTCGAGGTTTTCCCCGATGGTAAGTGTGTCGGTAAAACCTTTTGAGGGGATAGGGCTTTATGTCAGGGGAGGATATAAGAACATATTCCGGTTGCCTACCTTCAACGAAGCATATTACGACAATTATGGAAGTATCAACCTCGACCCGGAGACAACCGACCAATTTAACATCGGCGTCACCTATCAAGCCTCTTCTGTCTCATGGATGCCCGACCTCTCTATAACTTGTGACGGCTATCTCAACCATGTAAAAAACAAAATTGTGGCGGTGCCGTATAATTTGTTTTTGTGGAGGATGACGAATCTGGGAAAGGTAAGGGTTTTCGGTGTGGATTTGACGTTGAATTCCACATTCCGGCTGTCACGCCGCCACGCCTTGACCCTTGTCGGTTCATATTCGTTTCAACGGGCTGAACCACGCACGAGTCCCGACGCTTCCGACTGGATGAAGCAGGTGGCGTACATCCCGCGCAATTCCGGTTCGGTTTCCTTGTCGTGGCTCAATCCGTGGGTTGACGTCGCCATACATTCCACCGGGATGGACGACCGCTACACCACCAACAACAATCTTCCGGAAACGCGCATACCTGGATTCTTCGAAACGGGTGTGGCGCTGTCTCATAAGTTCACGTTCAAAAAGTGTTTGATGGAGGTGCGCGGGGATCTAATCAATCTCTTCAACTCACAATATGAGATTGTGGCGAGGTATCCCATGCCGGGCAGGTCGTGGAAATTAGCATTTGAGTTTAATCTTTAAAAATAAAAATAACAGCAATAACTTTTTATGAATAGAATTTATTATCCTTTTGCGGTTGCAACAATCGCGCTCACTGTTTTCTCGTCGTGCGAGGAGAGCAGTGACAATATAGGGAGTAACCCTGATTTTCCGACAGTGTCGGCAGGGGCTTATATCTTGAATCAAGGGAGCTATTTCGACAATATCGAGGGTTCTCTCAATGTGCTTGATTATGAAAGCGACATCCTTGCCGAACACGTATTCAAGACCGTCAACCAGAGAAGCATCGGCGCCACTCCGCAATGTGGCGTGGCTTACGGTTCCAAAGTTTACGTGGGGACTTGGCAATCCAAGACCATAGAAATATTGGATAAGCACACCTATAAGAGCATCAAGCAAATCAAACTCGAAGACTCCGACAAGGGTAAAAGCCCGAGAGGGATGGTGGCGAAAGGTGGATACGTGTTTGTGACCATGGACGAAGGCTTTCTTGCGCGTCTCGACACCGCCTCAATGGTGATTGACGCAGCTGTCAAAGTCGGAATGAATCCAGAAGTGCCGGCTATCATGGGCGACGTGATTTACGTGCCTAACTGTTCCCATTCCGCCGGCTACGGAACTACCGGGACGGCGGTATCGATCCATCCGTTTGAGGAATTGAAGGAATTCAATGTTCCGATTAATCCTCAGAAATTCCTTTCTAACGGCAAGGAACTTTTTGTGATCTCCGCCGCTGTTTATGGTAGTGATTTTACTCCGACCAACAATGGAGTGCTTGCCAAAATTAATGCATATACGGAATATGAGGTGATAGGCGATGCCACTATGGGCGACATCAGGGGCAATATCATATATCTTGTAAATGCTCCCTGGGGCGCGCCTGTGAGCTATTGGAAATATGATCTCGTTACGAAAACTAAAACCGAAATGAAATTTCCTGAGGTCGAGGCACCGTCCGGAATCGGGGTTGATCCGTTCAGAGACGTTCTGTTGATTTCGTCATTCCCGATGGAAAACGGATCCGCAAGTTATACGTTGCCCGGCTACGTTTGCGAATACACTCTCGAAGGGAAATTTATCAAGAAATACAATATCGGAGCAGGGCCGGCTTGTATTTTCTTTAATATGGAATAATCATGCCAAACGCAGTCAAGAAATGCGTCTTCATGTTTGCTTTAACGGCGGCATTGTTCCTTCTGCATGCGTGCGGAAGGAATGGTGCCGCTTCCGTTGCGGAGGGGAACCCTGTCGAAATCCGATATGCCTCCAATCTTGAGATGGAGGAACATGAAGGGTTCACCGTAGCTAAAATTCGCAATCCATGGGACACTACAAAGACTTTACAAACATATATCTTACTTGAAAATGGGGTTCGACGCCCCGCCGGTTATCCAACTGCCGAAGTAATAAACGTTCCTCTTCGGAAATCGGTGGTTTTTTCCGTTGTCCATAATTCCCTTATCCATGAATTGGGAGCGGAAGATGCCGTGTCGGGGGTATGCGATACGGAATATGTTCTTCAGCCTTGGCTGAAGGAACGTCTTGCCAACGGCAAAACGGAAGATTGCGGCAACAGCATGTCGCCGAATGTAGAAAAAATACTGAAGCTTTCTCCCGGGGCGGTTCTGCTTTCGCCGTTCGAAAATTCCAACGGTCATGGAAAACTTGGGGCGGCTGGAATCCCTATAGTGGAATGTGCCGATTATATGGAGACTTCCCCTCTCGGCAGGGCGGAATGGATGAAGTTCTATGGCAGGCTTTACGACGAGAAAGAAAAGGCCGATTCCCTTTTCAATAAGACGGAGAAAGAGTATCTGGAACTGAAGGGCAGCGCATCTGTGGCGGCATCGAGACCGAAGGTTTTGCTCGACCGTATCTATGGGCAATCGTGGAACGTCCCGGGAGGCAACTCCACCATGGGAATCATGTTGAAAGATGCGGGTGCGCTCAATCCTTTTGAAAGCTACAAAGTGTCGGGCAGTCTTCAATTTAGTCCCGAAAAGGTTCTTATGGAGGCCGGCGATGCCGATGTATGGCTCATACGATATGCTTACAATAACGTTACAATGAAGTCATTGGCTTCCGACAAACCCCTTTATACAAAGTTCAAGGCTTATAAAGACGGCAATGTATATGGCAGCGACACCTCCGTCACCCATTTGTTCGATGATATGGCGTTTCATCCGCAGTGGGTTCTCGGCGACATGATTTCCCTGTTGCATCCGGAAATAGAAATACCGGATGACGGGAAGAATTATTTCGTAAAATTGAAAAAGGAGTGACTAAATTCATTATTCTTTCTGTGGTTGCATTGGCGTTGTTTGTCGCCAACGTTTTTTTCGGAGCGGTCCATATCCCTGCTTCCGACGTGCTTTCGGCACTCATTGGCCGTTTGTCGCCCGATGATGCAATAGGGTTCATCATTCTTGGTAGTCGGTTGCCACAGGCTGTAACGGCATTGCTTTCCGGAGCGGGACTCGGGGTGGCGGGGCTTTTGCTCCAGACGGCGTTCAGGAATCCTCTTGCCGGCCCGTCAATTCTCGGCATCAGTTCCGGTGCCGGACTCGGAGTCGCCCTTGTCATGCTTTTTCTCGGCGGTTCGTTTTCAATAGGGGAATGGTCATGGGGCGGTTACACCGCGATTGTTGCCGGTGCAGTCATGGGTAGTATGACGGTCATGGCTGTCCTTGTTTTCCTGTCAACAGTTGTCAGGAATGACCTCATGCTTCTGATCACAGGGATTATGATTGGTTATCTGGCTTCTTCTGTAGTCACGTTGCTTTCTTCCATTGCGAGCGCGCAAGGTGTGCAGGGATATGTTATGTGGGGGATGGGTACTTTCGGCGACGTCTCGATGTCGCAGCTTCCCGTTTTTTCCACGATTGTAATCATCGGGCTTGTAATGTCGCTTCTTCTTGCAAAACCGTTGAACATACTGCTTTTAGGCGACAGTTATGCCCGCAATCTCGGTGTCAGGGTAGTTGCCGTCAGGAATATGCTTCTGGTTTGCACGGGGCTCCTTACCGGAATTATAACTGCATATTGTGGTCCTGTGGCATTTATCGGATTGGCAATCCCACATGTTTCCAGGTTTTATTTCCATACTGACAATCATTGGATTCTCATTCCCGCCACCATGTTGACGGGTGCCGTGGCGGCGCTCGCTTGTAATTTGGCAAGCACACTGCCCGACAACACGGTAATTCCCATTAATGCGCTTACTTCCCTTATCGGCGTTCCCGTGATTCTTGCCGTTATTCTTAAAAGACGTTGAAGGCTTTTATCACTTCGTCGGTAGGTCCGTCGGCTATAATTTTGCCCTCTTTCAACAGAATCGAACGGCTGCATAGGGCGGTCGCCATTTCAAGGTCGTGCGTGGCCACGAGAATAGTATGGTGAAAAGTGTCGAGCAATTTTATAAGATTATGTCTGGCGAGGATGTCAAGGTTTGCGGTAGGCTCGTCGAGCACGAGGATGTCCGGCTCCATGGAAAGCACCGATGCTATCGCCGCACTCCTTTTTTGACCGCCCGACAACTGGAATGCGCTCTTCTTTTCAACTCCCGCCAATCCTACTGCATTGAGTGCTTCCCTTACCCTCTTTTCCACCTCGTCTTCGGGGAGATTCATGTTGCGCGGGCCGAAAGCCACATCGTCATAAACCGTAGGCATAAACAGCATGTCGTCGGGATTCTGAAATACCATCCCGACTGACCTTCTTACTGCAGGTGCCGTCTTTTCGGTGAGCGGTATGCCTCCGATGTTGACTTCTCCTGAAGTTGGGAGAAGCAGACCGTTGGTGTGTAAAATCAAGGTTGATTTCCCGGAACCGTTCAACCCGAGCAACGCCACACGTTCACCGTGAGTGATTGTAAAACTCACTCCTTTCAAGGCTGCCGTGCCGTCGGAATAAGTATATTTTACGTTATCGAATTTTATGAAATGATGGCTCATATTGCGTAATTCGTTATAAAGTGGGAGAAATCAATAAACCGTAATGCAATTATTACGACAGTCCACACGACAAGCCATGAAAACGCCTTGCCATCCCATGAAAGGTTGTTGCCGGTGGGCATTGTGCCGTTGAAGCCGCGCGCACACATTGCTTTATGTATTCGGGTGGCCCTCTGCATGCTTCTCACGAGTAATTGTCCCACGAGTCTTCCCCACAATGCCAACGGGTATTTCTTTTTTCCGTATCCCCTTGCCGTGCGTGCCCTTTTCATCGTTATGGCTTCCTCCATAATCACAGCGATGTATCTGTAAGTGAGAAGAAGCTGGGTTGTGAGAACGGCCGGACACCCCAGTTTCCTCATTGAATTGAACATGTCGAGGAATCCTGTTGTCATTACAAGAATCAATACCGCTTGAAAGGAAAGGAGTCCTCTCAGAATGATTGAAGTGGAACTGACCCATCCGCAACTAACTCCGATTTCTCCTATGCGGAATGCGGTCCGTGTGTCGATTATCGGATTAAATATTCCGATCAATGCTATGAAAGGAATTATCCACAACGATTTTATAAAAACTCTTCCGAAACCGATGTGTGCTATCTCCGACGCTATAATCGGATAGACTGCAAACCATATTATCTTCTGGGGTTCATGCACTGGTACGCTCAGCACTGCTATGATGAACAATAGTGTCACAACAAGCATTGAGGGTGCGGAAATAAATCCGCCATCCCTCTTTTCATAGACTATTTGCCGGTATGTCTTCTCTATGGCCTCCATCTTATGCTTTTACGGGAGCCTTGCGTTTTCTGAATAATAATGTGCATACGCACCAAAGCAAAACCATTACAATTACTCCCCCGACTATTCCGGAAAATGTGGAATTATAATCGGGCATCAACGCGGTGGGAGGCGCCTTCGCTTCTCCCAAGTCCGTACTGCCTGTAATGCCGGCTATCGACCATTCGAGACCGTCGGGGTTGCCGGAAGCAATCCAGGTGAAAGAAACAGCAAATACCAGGGCGATTGTTGCCAAGATCCATAAAACGGTTTTGGTGCGTTTAGAGAGTGTGCCGTTTTCTGACTTTACGGAATGCACCGACCTCGCATAAAGCATATCCGGTTTATAACCGGCAATAAAATCGAGCACGACAGCAGTGGCAATCCCTTCACAAATCCCTATGGCAAGATGTATTGAAACCATCAGCATGAGAAAACGTGATGTGGATAGGGCGGTGATGCCAGACAATTCGGTTTCCGCCGTGACAAGGACCGCGCCCAGTTCAAGCCCTACGACACAAGCGGCTATGGAAGCCGTCGTGATTCTCCATTTACTTAATGATTTTCCTGCAATAGGTTTATATATCAGGGGATATGCCACAAGGCAACTCATGGCTGCCATATTGAAGATGTTGCATCCGAGCGCCATAAGGCCGCCGTCGGCAAAGACCAGACATTGGATGATAAGGACTGACACCAATGTGACAAAACCCGCCCACGGCCCCATCAATGCGGAAAGCAGGATACCTCCTATTATATGCCCGCTTGAACCCGTCCCGGGGATTGAAAAATTAATCATCTGGGCGGCGAATATAAATGCACCCATAACTCCCATGAGGGGAACTATGTCGTCTCGTTGAATTGACTTTATTTTATGGGAAGAGATGCCAATGAGCGCAATGGAAACCGCTCCCGCTACGGCTGCAACTTCCGGAGAAACAAGCGCGTCTGCTACATGCATAACGAAGACCGTTTAAGTTAATATAAGTGAAAAGAGAGGCTTTCACTTATATTCAACAACTTTTGAAGTGAAAAGTTGGATTTTTTCCGACTCTTTACTTAAACGGCATTCATGCTATAGTTTGACGAGGGTTTTGGTGTTGTCAACACATTGAGGAATCTCGTTCTTGTAATGGGTTACAAATATTAAAGTCGTGCCGTTACGCTCAACGAGTGTCTCGATAATCTGTTTCACTTTCTTTTTGTTTTCGTTGTCAAGTCCGTGGAGCGGTTCGTCAAGCACCAGCAATTCCGGTTGTTTTATCATGGCCCTCGCTACAAGCACCAGACGCTGTTCTCCAGCCGACAAGTCTTGGAATTTCCGGTCAGAAAGATGTGCGATTCCCAAAAGTTTCATCCACCCTTCGGCTTGTTCGGTTTCATCTGCCGACGGTTTGCCATACATGTTGAGGGGATTCCTGAGACCTTGTATTATTATCTCTCTGATGGAAGATACAGACTTGAAAAAAAGCTGCATTTCGGGCGATACATACCCTATATGGTCCTTTATTTCCCAGATGCTTTCCCCGCTTCCCCTTTTACGGTCGAAGAGCGTTATGTCGTTGGCATATCCTTGGGGGTTATCGGCACACACCATGCTTAATAATAAAGATTTTCCCGAGCCGTTAGGGCCTGTAAGCACCCATTTTTCCCCTCTCTTCACCCTCCAGTCAAGGTCTTTTAGAATCTGACGGTCGCCATATCTTATATGTCCGCTTCGGATTTCAAAAGCTATGGTGTATGACTCAAGCGCTTTGCGGGTGGAAGGGAGGACGGGGATATTATATGGCTGCACGTATGTGTCCGGTAAATGCAAAGTCGAAAGGAAATCGTTGAGTGAGGTCATCGATATTATCCGACGGTCTTCGATAAGGATGACGCCGTCTGTGAAGCCCGGTATATCGTCCGGATCACACACGAGCAATACGATTGCCACTCCTTCGGCTCTCATCCTCAAAAGCATCGAATTGAGTTCTTCTCTCGAGGCGGCATCGAGTCCGATATATGGATTGTCGAGAATAAGTATATCAGGATTTTCAAGCAGAGCGTTGATGATAATCAGTTTTCGTAGTTCTCCGCTCGAAAGATAGTTTATTCTTTTATCTTCCACGTCGTGGAGACCCAGGGAACCAGCCAGCTCTCTCCATCTCTCGGACGTTGTTTTCTCACCCAATATTTGTGCCACGGTGGGGACCATGTCGTTCATTGTAGATTCCATACGTTGGGCGAAATATTGTGCCTCCATGCCGCTGAGTGAATGTATGTCGGAAAAAGAAAGCATTTTTACTTTCAAATCCGGAACTGAAAAACGGAGACGGTTGCCGTAGGCATATCTTCCTTTTTCCAGAATTGTGCCTAACGTGGTTTTGCCGCTCCCGTTTCTTCCTATAATGGCTGTGACTCCATCTACAATCCCTATATTCCCCGGATTACGTAGTTCCACCTTTCCGTATCCGAGTCTTTCACTTTCAAATTCGATAAGCAATTCTTTCATCAGAAAAGATTTTGTCTGCAAAATTAGTAAACTATCTTCGAAGAGTCATTATTTTAGACCGATATTTTAAATAATGACCTCTTGGGGCTGCAAGCAAGATAAGCAATCATGACATAAAAAGGGGGGCGGGACTTCTCTCTTGCTTATTATTCCTTTATCCGATGAACCATTTTTATCACTATTTGTTAAAGATTATAACAAAACACAAATCCCGGTTTCAATTTCCGGCGACCGACGTTTCTTGTTAATGATAGTTCCCAGGAACAAACACATCTAATCTATCATACTATGCATTTTACCCCGAAAGAGCAAGACAAACTCACTCTGCTGATGGTTGGGCTCATCGCAGAACGACGTCTGAAAAAAGGCTTGAAGCTTAATTATCCCGAGGCTGTCGCTTACATCACAAGCGCAGCCCTTGAAGGTGCCCGTGAAGGAAAGACTGTGGAAGAGGTTATGCACGATGCCGCCAACGTCCTGACTAAAGACCAGGTGATGGAAGGCGTCGCCGACATGATTACTTTGCTTCAGGTTGAAGCCGTGTTTACCGACGGTTCCCGACTTGTCAGCATTCATCAGCCTATCAAATAATTGAAGTTGTTTATACAAAAAACATCATTGCCATGAGTCAAGAAAATAGCAACACTGCGCAAGGATATGCCACTCCCAATGGCGTCTTCACCGGTCAGCCTGACATAGCTTATCCCAACACTCCCGGATTCACTCCACAGCAGCATGTGCCCGTGGGAGGCGTAATCCTCAGTTCCGACCCTATTGAATATAACGTTGACCGTCGCACCGTGAAACTCACTGTGCGCAATACTGGCGACCGCCCCATCCAGATCGGAAGCCATTTCCATTTCTTTGAAGTAAATCGTTACATGGAGTTTGACCGTCCGAAAGCTTTCGGTTACCATCTCAACATTCCCGCCACCACAGCCATCCGTTTCGAGCCGGGCGAGGAAAAGGAAGTCGAACTGGTAAAATACTCCGGCAAACTCAGGGTCATCGGCTTCAACGACCTTGTCAACGGATACACGGGCGGCGAAGATACGCCTTCGTTCTTCCCCAAGAATATCGAAGCCGTACGCCGCATGAAGGAATATGGATTCAAGTCCGAACCGGAAGATGAAGAGGAAGCTGAATTCACCAACAATGTTAAATAATTAAGACCACTTCAGATATGGCTACTATATCAAGAAAAGAATACAACAATCTTTTTGGCCCCACTGTGGGCGATAAGATTCGTCTCGGCAACACCGACCTCTATGTCGAGATTGAGAAGGATTTACGCACGTATGGAGATGAGGTGGTATATGGCGGAGGAAAGACACTTCGCGACGGCATGGGGCTCGCCAACGATTGCACCGAAGATGCCGGAAGCCTTGACCTTGTCATTACCAACGTCACGATTCTCGACCCTGTTTTAGGAGTGGTGAAAGCGGATGTCGGTGTGAAAGACGGTAAGATTGCCGGTATCGGCAAAGCCGGCAACCCGAATATCATGGAAGGCGTTTCGCCTGACTTGGTTACGGGACCTTCCACCGATGCCATTTCGGGAGAACACATGATTCTTACGGCCGCCGGCATTGACGGTCATGTGCATTTCTGCTCGCCGCAACAAGCGGAAAACTGCCTGTCGAACGGCATCACCACTCTCATCGGAGGCGGTGTCGGTCCTACCGACGGCACCAACGGAACCACGATTACTTCCGGGAAATGGAACATGCATGAGATGTTGAAGGCTGCAGAAGGTCTGCCCATTAATGTGGGATTCCTTGGAAAGGGAAACATTACCGGACATGAGAATCTTGCCAGCCAGGTCATTGCCGGAGCTTGCGGATTTAAAATACATGAGGATTGGGGCTCGACGCCTGCCGCCATCAGAAGTTGTATGGAAGTCGCCGACAAATATGACGTGCAGGTTGCCATCCACACTGACACGCTTAACGAAAGCGGTTACGTGGAAGATACGATTGCCGCAATCGATGGCAGGACAATACACACCTACCACACGGAGGGCGCCGGCGGCGGCCATGCTCCCGACCTCCTGAAGATGGCGTCTATGCCCAATGTGCTCCCGTCTTCAACCAACCCGACGTTGCCTTTCGGAATCAACTCGCAGGCCGAGCTGTTCGATATGATTATGGTTTGTCATAACCTTAACCCCAACATTCCGTCTGACGTGGCGTTCGCCGAAAGTAGGGTACGCCCGGAAACCCAGTCGGCTGAGAATATTTTCCATGACCTTGGCATTATATCAATGGTCACCTCCGACTCCCAGGCTATGGGGCGTGTGGGAGAATCCTTCATGCGCACTTTCCAGATGGCTTCCTATATGAAGCAGGCGAGAGGCAAACTTAAGGAGGATGCCGAAGGCAACGATAATTTCCGCGTTTTGCGTTATCTTGCCCAAATCACCCTTAACCCCGCAATCTGCTACGGCATCAGTGATGTGCTCGGTTCTATCGCGAAAGGGAAAATGGCCGACCTCGTGCTTTGGGAACCCGCTTTCTTCGGGGTCAAGCCGCAGCTCGTCATCAAGGGCGGACTTATCAACTGGGCGAATATGGGCGATCCCAATTCTTCACTCGTCACCCCGCAGCCTAAGATTATGCGTCCTATGTATGGCGCAATAGGCCAGTCATTGCAGAATACGCGTATGAGCTTCGTTTCCCGCGCTGCCTACGACGACGGTATAAAGGAGAAACTCGGTCTTGAATCCATCATTTATCCTGTGCATGGCGTTCGTCAGCTTTCAAAGGCGGATATGGTTCACAACACCGCAACTCCTCACATCGAAGTCAATCCCGAAACGTTTGAGGTAACTATCGACGGCTATAAGGCGTATGTGGCTCCTGCGAAGGAATTGCCGCTTGCCCAGCTTTATTGGTTCAGTTGATTTCTACGAATGCGAATGATTATTGAGAATTTTTAATTTGATAAGGGGCAGGGGATGAGTAAATGTCACCCCCTGCCTTATTCTGTATAATTATGAAAGTATATAACGAAATTATAGGCAATATGAATCTCTCTCCGGAATGGAAAGAGAAGTTGGAGAACGCGGATGTGGATTTTATTTTCCTCGACCAGTGGACGGCCCAGAAATCACGTTTCCTGGGCAAAGGGGTAAGCGGCGAGGAATATCCCATTGCCCTCGCACGTCACTCCCAGATTGTAGATGGCGACATCATATCCTACGACCCGGAAACCGGAAAAGCGGCGGTCTTGCGTATCGAATTGAGCCCGGTGCTTGTGATTGATATGGGCGGCCTTGCCGACAAAAACCCGGAAACAATCATCAGGGTTTCTGTAGAACTCGGGCATGCGGTCGGCAACCAACACTGGCCTGCCGTTGTTAAAGGTACAAAGGTCTATGTTCCGCTCACGGTCGATAAGAAGGTAATGCTTTCCGTTATGGAGACACACCACATAGAAGGTATCACCTACGAATTTCAGAAAGGTATGGAGATTATACCTTATCTCGCGCCTCATGAAATAAGGCGGCTTTTCGGCGGTGCCGGACATGAAAGCCATTCGCATGAACATGACCACGGACACATCGTGCATTGTCATGAGCATGAGGGACATTCCCATTGCCACGGTCACCTTCACGACGATGAAGGCCATTCGCATTGCAATGGAGACACTGACCACCATAACCATAATTGATTGTTAAAAATGACAGGAGAGAAAGACATAATCACTTTGATGCGCTTGCTTCAGTTCACCGATTCGACTTTCCCGGTCGGTACGTTCTCTTTTTCAAACGGTCTTGAAACGGCATCGTTTGAAAAAATCGTTGCCGATGCGGCGTCGCTTGAAGCATTCGCAAGGTCGCAGGCCCGACAGGCTGCCTTCAGCGACGGGGTGGCTGCCCTCCATGCCCACCGGGCTTTTCTTAAAGGCGATTACGAGGCATGCCGCGAAATCGACAATTATCTCATAATGTTCAAGATGAATGCCGAGGCGCGCCTAATGATAAAAAGAATGGGGAAGAAGTTGGCGGAGCTTGCAGTACGCCTCTTTGACAACCCTATGATTTCACGATGGCTCGACGATATTAAGGCTGATGCCACCCCCGGCACATATCCCGTGGCGCAAGGGCTTGTCTTCGCGGCTGCCGGAATAGGGGAGAAGGAATTGTTCTGTTCCCATCAATACGGAATCGTCAACATGGTGCTTAGCGCCGCCCTCAGATGCGTAAAGGTTTCGCATTACGACACACAGCTTATCCTGGAGACGCTTGGCAAGGAAGTCCCGGCTCTCTATGACGAAGCATCGCAGATGGAACCCAAAGACATGAACGCCTTCTATCCGGAGCTCGACATTCTTGCTTCGCTTCATGAGAAAGGCAACATGCGCATGTTCATGAATTGAAGTTCTAAAATATTCCACTATATTCTCCTGTCGTCTAAAAAACGGATACCGGATAAAATCCAACATCCATCAACCTATAACCCCAAACCAACAACCCATGTCAAATACTTGTAGAATCGGAATTGGCGGCCCTGTCGGGTCTGGCAAGACCGCACTCATCGAAGCCATAACTCCCCGTCTCCTCGAACTTGGTCAGAAAGTTCTAATCATAACGAACGATATCGTAACTACCGAAGACGCAAAACACGTGCGTAAAACTTTGAAAGGGATTCTTCTTGAAGATAAGATTATCGGTGTGGAAACCGGAGCTTGTCCTCATACTGCCGTGAGGGAAGACCCCTCTATGAATATTGCGGCGGTGGAAGAAATGGAAGAAAAGTTTCCCGATTCCGACATCGTCCTTATAGAAAGCGGCGGCGACAATCTGACCCTTACGTTCTCCCCGGCGCTGGTTGACTTTTTTATTTATGTTATCGACGTCGCGGCAGGCGACAAGATTCCCCGTAAAGACGGCCCCGGTATTTCGCAAAGCGATATTCTCGTAATCAACAAGACTGACCTTGCCCCTTACGTGCATGCCGACCTCGGTGTCATGGACCACGATTCAAGGCTCATGCGTCCGGGTAAGCCGTTCGTTTTCACCAACTGCATGACCGGTGAAGGTATCGACGAACTCGTTGACCTGATATTTAAAATGGCTCTCTTCGACAAAACGGGAGCAAAAGAGTGACAATTAAATTGAATACCCATGACAGAACAAATAAAAGAGAAAACGCTCGCGCCTGAAGTCGATTTCTCGACGGCTCGTGAAATGTCGAGGTATCTTACCGAACCCGAAGCCATGTATGTCGGCGCACCCGGCAAGCATGGCTATCTGCGGCTCGGATTCGAACTCGACAAGTCCGGGAAAAGCATTCTCCGCGACCTTGACAGACGGCATCCGCTTATTGTGCAGCAAGAGTTGTATTTTGACGAAGAGATGCCGGAACTGCCCTGCGTCTATATCCTGTCTTCGGGTGGTCCTAACGTTGACGGCGACCGTTATCGGCAAGACATAACTGTAAAGAAAGACGCCTTCGCTTTTGTTTCGACCGGGGCTGCCACGAAGCTTGCCGAAATGCGCTTTAACTATTCCGGCCTCGTACAGAATATTGTGCTTGAAGACAACGCATATCTTGAGTTCATGCCAGAACCGGTGATTCCTTGTCGCCACACCCGCTTCATTTCCGACACAAGGCTTTGTGTGGCTGAATCCGCCACGGTTTTTTATTCGGAAATATTCATGGGTGGCAGAAAATATTATAAAGAAGGCGAACTCTTCAAATATGATATTCTTTCCGTATGCAGCCATGGGGAAAGACCCGACGGCACTCAGTTGTTTCGTGAAAAATTTGTAATCGATCCGTTGGTAGAGAATCCGCGCAGCCTCGGAGTGATGGGAGACTTCGACGTGTTTGCGAATGTCATCGTAATGACCCCGAAAGATAAAGCCGATGAAATCTACGATGCCACCGAAGTATTCATCAACCGCAAGGATATGATTGCCGCCGGAATAACGAGGCTGCCCAACGATGCAGGACTCCTTTATAAGGTTCTCGCAATGGAACCGGGACCTGTAAAAAAAATGGTAAGGGAATTTTGCAGTACGGTGCGCAAAGCCGTGAAAGGACGTCCCGTGCCTCCCGAATTCCCTTGGAGATAAGCGCATAACAACTAAAAAAACGAACCGTGGCGGATGATTGAAATCCTCCACGGTTCGTTTTTAAATCGGGTTTAACCGGTGATGCGCGTCATATATTTTCACTTAAGGCTGGAGTTTCCTCCGGTTTGTTTTCCGCCCTCCCTTCCTTGATGAAGAACACGCAGAAAGCACCTATGATAATCATTATTCCGGCAATCGTCATCATGAAGTATTCGGGTGCGATTTCTCCCGGTTTGCTAATCAGGGTGAGAATCCATCCGCCTACAAGAGCCGCGATAATCTGCGGCACGCATATCGTGCAGTTGAAAAGTCCGAGGTAAGCGCCGATATTGCCACCTTTCAATGAATTTGTAAGTATTGTGAAAGGCCATGCCAGCATTGCCGCCCATCCGCATCCGATAAGCAGGAAGGCTATAAAGAGCAGGTATTGGTTGGTGACGTATGACATCATGATGAAGCCGGCGCCGGCAAGTACGAGGCTCAACGAATATGAGAACTTGCGGCTCCTGAACTTGGGAAGCATGACAGCCCAAACCACCGACCCCAACGCCTGGATGGCATATAGAAGTCCAACCCAGTTGCCGGCGTCGTTATATTGTTGGGTAGCGGCATTCAGCACTGTTTTTGTCTCGTAAGTGCATTGCGAAGCGTCGGCTATTTCATGAGAGGAAGCATCTTCCACGGTTAATTTACCCGTCGCGTCTTTTACTACTATGGCTGCCTGCGTCAGTTTGAATGGGCCTTGAAGCCTGGAAAGGTAGTCTTTGACCTCTACGTCGGAACAATCTGCCACGTTTTTACCATCAACCGAAAGTGAAGTGACCCCTGCCAATGTGCGGCCGAAGGCAGCTTTGGCCGTGCCGTTCTCTCCGTTCAGGATTTCATGGTCTTTCACTATTGTGTCATTGCCGTTTATCACAATCTCCGATCCGGGATAGAATACCCCGCCTGCCATAACGCCTTCGGCAAGTGCCTTGCCGTGGCTTACGACAAGCACGTTGTCGTTTATGAGTAGATTCTTCGATTCATAATTCTGGGTGCCGTCTTTAATTCCGACCACACTTTCCATCGAGGGAGTGTCGAAAGCATTGTATGCTACCGTATTCGTGGTATAGGTCCACATGAACAGGAACGCAAACCAACAGAAAAATTGCACTATACCCACGGTCCAGAACGTGGAGGGGGCTTTGGCAAGCAGTTTTACAAGTCCGGGCGACTTCTTTACTTCAGCAGAGTCGCCGCCGCCGTTATATTCGTTATAAACCTGAGGGGGCCACTCTTTGATTTTGATTAGCGAATATATCACACACAGCAAGAGGATGGCGGCTCCTATATAAAACGACCATATCACCGTGGGAGGCACCACGCCGTTGGGGGCGGTGTTTTTCATGCCTATCCACCCTAAGCAGATGGGGAATATGTATCCCACAACCGAACCGGCGTTGCATAAGAAACTCTGAATGGAATATGCGAGGCCTTTCTGTTTTTCATTCACCATATCGCCCACAAGCATCTTGAAAGGCTGCATCGCCATGTTGATAGAAGTGTCGAGAAGCATAAGGGCTACGATTCCGAACAGGATTGCGCTCGCCACAGTGAAATGGAAACTGCCGGCATTGGGAAGCAGACACATCACTATGACCGCTATCGTGGCTCCGAGAATAAGGTAGGGGAGGCGGCGTCCGAAACGGTTCCATGTCCGGTCGCTCATCATTCCTACTATCGGCTGCACGAGCAAGCCCATCAGGGGCGGGAGAATCCAGAAATAACTGAGATCATGCGGGTCTGCACCGATTGTGGTGAAGATTCGCGACACATTCGCGCTCTGTAGAGCATAGGCTATCTGGACTCCGAAGAATCCGAAACTCAAGTTCCAGAGTTTCCAGAAGCCTAAATCGGGTTTGATTTTCATTTGTATATATTTTTAAGTTTTCCGTGGATAAATTGAAGTTGTTTACACAGACTTCATTGTGTGGCCGGCTTCGTCGTTACATCATTTCATCTGACTGTAAAGCCATTCTATTTCATCTTTCCAGATTGACTCGTCGGGGGTTTCAAGTATGAGCGGGATATTGTCGAACCGGGGGTCGTTGACCAGACGTGTGAAGAAGTCTCGTCCCAATGTTCCATCCCCGATACTTGCGTGGCGGTCAATCCTCGACCCGAGCGGTTTTTTGTCGTCGTTTATATGCATCCCTTTCAGACGGTCGAACCCGATAATCTCGTCAAACTTTTTCCAAGTTTTGTCATATCCGTCTTCCGTCACAAGGTCGAACCCTGCGGAATAAGCGTGACAGGTGTCGATGCATACGCCTATTCTCGATTTGTCTTCAATCTTTTCAATGATTCTGGCAAGCTGCTCGAATGTATGGCCTACGTTCGAGCCTTGGCCTGCAACGTTCTCCAATACGGCTGTCACACCGTTGGTCTTTTCCAATGTGATGTTTATCGATTCGGCGATATGGTCAAGGCATTCGTTCTCGTCAATTTGGTTGAGGTGGCTACCCGGATGGAAATTCAGCATGGTCAGTCCGAGCTTTTCGCATCGCGCCATCTCGTCAAGAAACGATTTCCTCGACATTGCAAGTTTCTCCGGATCGGGCGACCCGAGGTTTATCAGAAAATTATCATGCGGAAGTATCACCGAAGGGGTGTAGCCGAACTCCTCACAACTCTTTTTGAAAAGTATTGCCTGTTCGTCGGTAATCGCTTTCGATACCCATCTGTTGCTGCTGCCGGTGAAGAGGGCGAATGCCTTCGCTCCGATGGCATTCGCCTTGTATGGAGCATTCTCGACACCGCCGGCTACGCTGACGTGTGCGCCTATATATTTCATGTAAAATTTATTTAGTTATTAAACCGTTTTTTCGGTTCCATAGAAGCCTTTGGGACTTCGCACCACAAAAGTAACCAAATTTTTTCTTTTGTCAAAAAATAAGCTTATCTTTGAATCGAAATTATGAATTTATGATTATTTCGAAGAATAAAACCTCTGTTTTCGCATCCCTTCACTCAAAAAAAATGCGAATCCGCCACGGGCTTTTTCTCGTGGAGGGTGAGAAATGCGTACGCGACACCATAGGGGCTTTCCGTCTTGAAAACCTTATAGCCACTCCCGAATGGATCGACCGTAACCCTGACATGGCTTCCTCTTTCGGCGACAGCCTTCTCTCGGCGGAACAAAACGTCATCAATAAGATTTCAAGTCTTTCCACGCCATCCGACGTAATTGCGGTTTTTCATCTTCCCGATGATAATGCAGACGTGTCTGAAATCCCTTCCAAAGGTCTCTTCCTATGTCTCGACGGGATTCAAGACCCCGGGAATCTCGGCACTATCATCCGCACTGCCGATTGGTTTGGGTTTGATACGATTTATGCGTCGAAAGACACTGTTGACCTCTATAACCCCAAGACAATCCAATCTACAATGGGTTCGCTGAAACGTGTAAAGGTCCGCTACGTCGATCTTCCGGCGTTGTTGGAAAGAAGCCGAATCAAAAATGTGTATGGCACTTTGCTCGACGGTAAAAACATGTTTGAAACGGAGCTTGAGACCGACGGAGTAATCGTTATGGGCAATGAAGGGAAAGGACTTTCGGAGAGTATCCGTCGCCTTGTCAACAAACCTCTTCTCATTCCTCCCTACCGAAAAGAAAGCCATGGCGAATCTCTTAACGTGGCAATCGCCACGGCAATCACCCTTGCCCGCTTCCGCTTCCCCTGACTTTCGAATTTAAAATTCTTGGAAATGGCTAAGACCAAAACTGTATATTTCTGCCAGTCATGCGGCTATGAAGCCCCGAAATGGCTTGGCAAATGTCCTGCCTGCGGCGAGTGGAACACTTTCGCAGAAGAAAAAATTACTGTCTCGAAAAAGTCTGATCAACGGTCTTCAAAAACTAAATCTCAGACTCCCGTAAAACTTTCGGAAATAAAGCCACTCGACGAACCGCGCATTCACATGCCATCGGAAGAATTGAACCGGGTTCTCGGAGGTGGACTCGTAGCCGGAAGCCTTACTTTGATTGGTGGCGAACCGGGCATCGGCAAATCGACGCTCCTTCTTCAGAACATACTTTCAATTCGGAATAAAAAGATTCTTTACGTCTCTGGCGAGGAAAGTGCTTCGCAGTTGAAACTGAGGGCAGACAGACTCGGAAAAGTATCCGACAACACTCTTATACTTTGCGAAACGCGGCTCGACAATATTTTCACTCAGATTGAAAATGTGGAACCCCAGATTGTGATAATCGATTCCATTCAGACGATTGCTTCCGACCAGATTGAGTCGGCATCGGGTAGCGTGAGTCAGGTGAGGGAATGCGCGGCTGCCCTTCTGCGTTACGCAAAGGAGAGCGGGGTGCCTGTAATCCTTGTCGGGCATATCAACAAAGACGGTGCAATAGCCGGGCCGAAAGTGCTTGAACATATCGTCGATACCGTCTTGCAGTTTGAAGGAGACCGTCAGTATCTCTACCGAATCTTGCGTTCGATAAAAAACCGTTTCGGGTCCACTTCCGAAATAGGCATTTATGAAATGGTCGAGAGAGGCTTGAAAGAGGTGAAAAATCCCTCGGAGATGCTTCTCTCTGAAAACCGCGACGAGGAAATGAGTGGCATTGCAATCGGGGTTACAATAGAGGGTATCAGGCCGTTTATGGTGGAGGTGCAGGCTTTGGTGTCGAGTGCGGCATACGGCACGCCTCAACGCTCGGTTACTGGTTATGATCAACGCCGCCTCAACATGATTCTTGCAGTCCTTGAGAAGCGTGCCCGTTTCAAACTTGGCCAGAAAGACGTGTTTCTTAACATGGCCGGCGGATTGAAAGTGGCCGACCCTGCAATAGACATGGCAGTGGTAGCCTCGATTATGTCTTCCAATTTCGATATATCGGTGTCCAGAAAAACTGTCTTTGTCGGGGAAGTAGGACTTTCCGGTGAAATCCGGACGGTCACGAGGATAGAACAACGTGTAGCGGAAGCTGAGAAACTCGGTTTCGAATGTGCCGTGATTCCTAAGGGGAATCTGAAGGGTATCAAAGATAAGTTTTCCATAAAGATAGTGGAAGTCGGGAAGGTGGAAGAACTTCTGCGGTTCCTCTTCGAATGATGTTCCGAAATAACTGAAAAAGACACCCCCGGCAAAAAGGAAGTGCCTGCATATGCAGTTTCCTTTTGCCGGGGTTGCTTTTAATAATGTTGCTTTGTGGTTATGCTTTTCCAATCAAGGTCGCGATGTCGTTCTCCACTGTTGAGATTGTCCCGATGTTGAATTTCTCTTGAAGCACTTTGAGAATGTCAGGAGTGAAGAATGCCGGTAAAGTAGGACCTGTGTGTATGTTCTGCACACCGAGATAGAGGAGTGCAAGAAGTACGATCACAGCTTTCTGTTCGTACCACGCGATGTTGTAAACTATCGGAAGGTCATTGATGCTCTCCACTTTGAATGCGTCTTTCAAGGCAAGGGCAATCCTCACGAGTGAATACGAATCGTTACACTGTCCGGCGTCAAGTACACGGGGAACACCCTCGATGTCGCCGAGCGGAAGTTTGTTGTAACGATACTTTGCACACCCTGCTGTCAGGATTACGCAATCCTCGGGAAGGGCTTTGGCGAAATCCGTATAATAGCTTCTTGACGGGAAACGCCCGTCGCATCCTGCCATAACCACGAACTTGCGGATTTTCCCTCGCTGAATGAGGTCAATCACTTTGGGGGCAAGTTCTATCACCTGATTGTGGGCAAAGCCTCCGACAATCTCGCCATGCTCGATTTCTACAGGAGGGGGACATGTCTTTGCCTTTGCTATTACCTCCGAAAAATCGTGATGGCCCTCTCCATCGGCTTCTATATGGGTTGTGCCGGGCATATCTACCACACCAAGGGTATATACCCGGTCAAGATATGTGGTCTTAGGCCGGGGCGGAACAATGCAGTTGGATGTGAAGACGAAGCAACCGTTGAAGGTTTCGAATTCATCCACTTGTTTCCACCATGCATTGCCATAGTTTCCGGCAAAATGGGGATATTTTTTGAAATAAGGATAATAATGGCCCGGCAGCATTTCGGAATGGGTATAGACATCCACTCCGGTTCCTGCGGTTTGTTCGAGCAGCTCCTCAAGGTCGTGGAGGTCATGTCCGGAAATGAGGATACCGGGATTTTTGCGCACGCCTATATCCACTTTCGTTATTTCCGGATTGCCAAAGGTGCCCGTATTGGCGGAGTCGAGGAGCGCCATGGCTTTAACGCCCCCTTCGCCCATATAAAGCACAAGCTTCAGCAACTCATCAACAGAGATGTCGTCACGACTCACCTCCTTCAACACTCTTTCGATATAGGTATAAACCTCATCGTCTTCATATTTCAGATTGGCGGCGTGGCGCGCATAGGCGGAAGCGCCTTTGGCGCCATAAATTGCGAGCTGCTTCAATCCTCGTTTGTCAGGGTCTGGCTCTGCAAGCACACCTGTAACCGGTCCCAGTTCTTTGAAATCTTCCGGTTCCGCTTCAAGTGCCACTTCAGGAGCATCCGGAATTTCTATGCCTGCATCTTTGCACTTCGCTTTCAGCTCGCGCTTCATCTGGAAGGCGCGGCGTATAAAGCCGTCGAGAGAGTCATTGTCAAAGTTTGCATTGGTGATGGTTGTGAAAAGTGCGTCAATCACCTGATGGTCGGCATCTCTCTGTGCTTGTCCGTGTGAGCGAAGAAGGTCATTGAGAATCGCCACGCCACGGGTGGCATATAGAAGTAGGTCCATACGCCCCGAGGTATCGGCATGCTTGCCGCATACTCCCTGAAGCGTACATCCCGTGCTGCGAGCAGTTTCCTGACACTGATAACAGAACATTTTAGACTGACTTTCCATACTTTCTTACGGTTTGATTTTAACAAGCATTATCTTGGAATCCTCTTTTGCTGCCACGCTATGGGCTACGTTGGCACCCATGAGTAAGAATTCTCCCGCTTTCAAGATGTGCGGTTTGTCAAGCATAGTGAATTCGATTTCGCCCTCTACAACGTTGACCATCACTTCTGCAGGGGCTGTGTGCGTATCGAGTTTCTGACCGGCCTTGAAAGCCACCAATACCACACTTCCGTTATCATTATTGAATATGTTGCCGAAATGCACTTTGTCTTCTCCGGCCTCGATCTGATTGGCGAGTACATGTACTTCGCCGAATTTATACTCAGTGTTTAACATAGCGATTAATTTTAATGATCAAGCAATTACTTTAATTATGATGGAGGCAAATCTGCCCCGATTTAAAAACGCTTCCTTTCTTCCGAATGTTCATTTCCGAGACTTCTCCAATACTCTAAAGTCCTTAAAGTCCCTAAAGTCCTTAAAGACCTTGTCCCAAAAACTAAAAATCCTTAACTGATGTTATAAATAAAAACTTAATTCCACTATGAAATTCCACACATCCCTTCGCCATTATCACGCTTCCGGCAAAAAATTGCTGGGATGCTTTGCATGTTGCTTTGTTTCGTTGGCTTCTTTCGCCCAAAACGATACCGTTAAACCCGAACCGCTAAAAGCTATGGAAGATTTACGCCGTGATGCCATGGTTTCTTCCACCCACGTTATCACTGAAAACGGTGTTAAAGTGCCGGTTGATTCAATTGTGAAGACACTTAATCGTTTTTATATGGATCAATTCCGGCATTTCCAGGACCCTCGCGCCCCTTATTTCATGTTTATGAGCAAAGACGGAAAGCTCGCCATGGGTATGGGCGGCCTTATAAGGATGAGAGGCTATTTCGATTGGAACGGTTCAATTCCGGCAAGCGGTTTCGCCCCATACCTTATCCCTATTCCCAAAAGCCCTGAAAGCATGAGGAAGCTATGGGCCACTCCGGCAGGGACAGGCCTTTTCTTCACCATCCTCGGCAACAATACTATAGTCGGTGACTTTATGGGATATATCCAGGCAGATTTTTCCGGCTACGACAACCGTGGGTTCAAGCTTAAAAAAGCATATCTGCAAAACGACCATTGGACAGTGGGATACGCCACCACAACCTTTGAAGACCCAGCTGCGGAGCCTCCGACAATAGACGGTGCCGGCCCGAACGGAATTAATTCACGCACAAACGTGCTTCTTCGCTACACAACGACGTTCAAAGATAAATGGACTGTGGCAGGTTCGTTTGAATTCCCTAATTCATCTATTGCCGCCGACGGCGAAAACACAAAGGCATGCAGCGACTTTGTGCCTGATATCGCCGCGTTCTTCCAGTATGGCTGGAACGGTGGCGCGAGCCATCTGCGCCTTTCCGCGCTCGGCAGGGTGCTTACCTACCGCAACCTTATCGAATCGAAGAATCATAGCATTTTCGGCTGGGGCGTGCAGCTTTCGTCGATGGTGCGCGTAACCCACTCCTTGAAACTTTTCGGAATCGCTTCGATAGGGCAGGGGCATTCATCTTACACCACCGACCTTGCCTGCGACAGTTTCGACCTTGTCGCCAAACCGGGTGAGAAGGGCACACTGTATGCCCCCACGGCTGTGGGCTACGTTTTCGGAGCACAATATTATTTCACTCCCAAACTGTTCTCTAACATAGCTTTGTCCGAACAGCGTTATTATCCCAAAGGGAATCCCGGCGACAGCCAATATAAATATGGACTATACGGAGCCTTCAACCTGTTTTGGGACATCACCCCTCGTTTTGAGGTAGGGGCCGAATATCTTGCAGGGAAGCGTATGAACTTCAACGGCACCCATGCCAATGCCAACCGACTCACCGCCATGTTCATGTTCAGTTTCTGATTTTTGCGTTTTTTGACTTTAAGGAAGATAATTCAAAAACTTTTCAGTAATTTTGCAAATCCTCCGTGAACTATAACTATGGTTCTATGGGGCTATGGTCTTAAACAATACAACTGAATGAGCGTAATTGTAAACTATAAAGACGTGAGCATCGAACGTGCCGAGAAGAGCGTGCTCAAAAACGTTTCGTTTTCTTTATCCACCGGCGAGTTCAATTATCTTGTCGGTAGGGTGGGGAGCGGGAAAAGCAGTCTGATGAAATCCATGTATGCCGACGTGCCCATTCATTCCGGCACCACGGCCGATGTTCTCGACTTCGACCTTCTCACCATCAAGAGAAGCAAAGTTCCCTATCTTAGAAGAAAAATCGGTATTGTCTTCCAGGACTTCCAGTTGCTGCAAGACCGTTCCGTAAGCGGAAATCTGAAATTCGTGCTCAAAGCTACCGGCTGGAGCAATAAAGACGAGATGGAACAGCGAATCGAAGAAGTGCTTACCGCCGTAGGCATGGCCAACAAGAGTTATAAAATGCCCTACGAACTCAGCGGGGGCGAACAGCAGCGCATCGTCATTGCCCGCGCATTGCTCAACAAGCCTCAGCTCATCCTTGCCGACGAGCCCACGGGTAACCTCGATCCCCAGACCGGCTACCAGATTGTGACGCTCCTTCACGAGCTCGCCGGCTCCGGCCATTGCGTGCTCATGGCCACCCACAACCTCCAGCTCGTCGATGACTTCCCCGGCCGAGTGCTCCGCTGCGACTCCAAAAACCTCCTCGTAGAATCCTAAAAATAGGGAATCTTGCGCGCCAAGGCGCTTACACGATTCAAATTTGCAATTTGGGAGAGAGGGGGCTATTTACTTCGATGGCAAGTTTTATCGCAATATCTATATATTAAAAAAGAGGGAGAGGAACGGTTTTGTGCTGTTCCTCTCCCTCTTGTGAAATGTATGGCGAAAGCATCCGGGCAGCCTTGGGAAAGGGGGATTGCCGTCTCCGGTTCCGGGTTTGACCAATGTCGATTCGCCCCGTTCAGTTTCGGGAGGCCTGAATTTTTATGACCTCGCACGGACGAGAATCCGCTCCTTTGGCATCTGCCGCAGGAAATCGTCAGCACTGGTTAGCAGGGGCATGGTGGGGTCCGTTGGGTAAAAGAATCAATATCAGTGTCCTCGCCCATGGTTTTGCGTTCGGACCGCCGCGAACTGTCACGTCTCAAAGAAAGCCCGGGACCGGATTTCCGGCCACCACCATGGGCTGGAAATCCATCGCGACGACCGTTACTTGCAACCTTCGGGAAATGGCCGCCGGTGATACCCGTCACCGGCCGGGCTGCCAACGTGCGCCAGCTCAACCTCCCCCGTCGATGCCTCTTCCGGCGGATCGGGCCGTCGGAGACACAAGCATCACCCGCATAAGACGCCTGCTCCAAGGTGGCGTCTCACCACATGCTGTGTTCCATCATAACGTTTAGGTTTCCGGCTAACTTGGGGTCAGACACGTGACGGTTTGCGCAGACTACGTCATTGCCGCAGTGCTTTCAGTCGGGAAAGGTCTTTGGTAAGACCGATGCCCGGTGGTGAGACAAGGCACTGCGGTTGCGCGGGAGTAACCGGAAACCGTCTGAGGATTCACAGAACGGTTTGTCAGGAAGTCAATGTACTCTTTGCTTTTTCGGGGAGCGGGTTTGGAATCCGCGAGACCCCGGCAACCGGAGAGTCGGGGCTTTCGCCTTGACCGCCGTGATGTCGGCGAGGCGGGAGCCGAGACAAAGCCGGAAGCCGGCAATCGGGATTTATGCCTGATTGCGGTAGCAAAGTTAGAGCTATATGAGAAGGAGCGAGTTTTATTTTGACACAAACTTCGATTTTTGCGCGCCGAGGCGCTTACACAATTCAAATTCGCAATCTTAGGGATGCGCTTACTTCGTGCGCACCACAATCAAGATTCGAAAAAACATAATCAAGAAACGGGAATCTCCGCAACCGTTCCTCCGGATGCTAATCTATCCCGTTGATGATTTCGTAGAGATGGTCGAAGTGGTCAACGACTCCATATCGGGTGGTGTTGGTGGAGATTGAGTTGAACAGGCGTTTGGCACATTCGGTTTTGGCTTTCTCCACGCCTCGAAGTTCCATCTTGTCGAGCGAACCTTTCGTTTCGGCTACGAAAAACACATGACGGATGCCGCAGTTGTCATCAAATACGATAGCCCAGTCGGGAGCATAATTCCCTACCGGTGTAGGTATCTTCAGTTTTCGCGGCAACTTAGCGAATATAAGAACCTCATTGGCACTTTGCAAAGACTCGGCAAACTCTTCCTCGCCGTCACTGTCGAATGTTAAGTAGGGGGTTATATGCTTCGACGCAACATATTTCCAAACGCATAGAAGAAATGAGATTCTTACAATTAAAATAGTTTATGCCGGCTCTTCCAAGGAAATCTCATAGAGTTTATGTTTTGTAATTCAAAATAATATTCGTAATTTTACAACACCATTAAGGAAAATACCCTGTATGAGAGTCATGAAAAAACGAAGTTTGGTAGAATACTACATAAAACATCCGGAGGCGAAGTTAAAGATGCATCACAAGTATAAATAAGAAGTTCTATGACAAAGATTGAAAACGAAACTCAGTATAACTGGGCCATGAACAGAATCGAAGAGCTTCTGCCCTTCGTGAATGATGAAACACCGACCGATGATCCCAAGTATATCGAACTTGTTCTCATCTCCAACCTCGCCGGGGATTATGAAGATGTGCATTATTTTTAGAATATAAATTATGAAAGGAAAGAAATTGATGGCAGTGTGCGTGGGGGCTCTTTTGACCCTTGCATCGTGTGGCGGCAGCAAGTCGCAGAATTCGGAAGCTAAGGCAGATGCGGCTCCCGATGTGTTGGTAGCGTATTTTTCAGCTACGGGCACGACGCGCGCGGCTGCGGAAAAAATCGCAAACATCATCGGAACGAGTGCGAAACTCTATGAAATCAAACCGGAAGTGCCTTATACCGACGCGGACCTCGACTGGCGCGATTCCACGAGCCGAAGCAGCGTGGAGATGCACAACCGTTCCATACGTCCGGCATTGGCCGACACAGTCGCCGACATCCAAAAATATAGCGTGGTGTTCCTCGGTTATCCCAACTGGTGGAATACGGCTCCAACAATCATCAACACTTTCATCGAAAGCAACGACCTGAAAGGGAAGACCGTCATCCCGTTCATGACCTCGGGAGGAAGCAACATCCTTAAAAGCGAGAAGGAGCTTGGCGAAGCTTATCCCGGTATAAAATGGAAGAAAGGACTTCTTATGAACAATGTGAGCGACGAAGAAGTGAAGGCATGGATTGACGGCGAATTAAAAAATTGGTGAAAAATTTCTTTAATTCAAAGTTAATATCTAAATTTGCATCTGTGGAAACGATATGGCGACAACCTGAAAGACTCAAGGACGAAAAAGTGAATGAACCATCCAATTTCCGCAAACAAATCGAAAGATGCGGTTTTACGCCCGCTTTTAAATCGAAATAAAGACAATTATTTTTTTCTATATCATATCATAAAGCTGTAACTATTTATGGCAACTAACCAAGAAAGACTATTCGACATGTTCCAGCCTGTCTCCACAGAAGACTGGGTGGCAAAAATCAATGTCGATCTCAAGGGCGCCGATTTCAACAAGAAACTTGTGTGGCGCACCAACGAGGGATTCAACGTGCAGCCTTTCTACCGCAGGAGCGATGTCAAGGACCTTCCCCATATAGGGACAGTGCCCGGACAGTTCCCCTACGTAAGAGGCACAAAAGACTCCAACAACTGGCTCATCCGCCAGCAAGTAGAAGGTGAGACTCCCGCCGACATCAACCGCGAGGCCCTCCACATTCTCGACAGAGGGGTGGATTCGCTCGGAGTAAAACTCGGCAGAGATGTGACCGCAGAAGACCTGGAAGTCATATTCAAAGACATCGACCTTGCCAAGGTAGAGGTCAACGTGTCGTGCTGCATGGGTAAGGCCGTGGAGATTGCACGCATCTTTGTGGATTTCCTCAAATCGAAAGGTGTGGAGAAGGAATTCAAGGGTTCGATAGATTTCAATCCCTTTAAGCGTCTTCTCCGTCACGGCATAGATTTCCCCCGCGACATCAAGGCAGAAGCCGTGGCTATGTATGCCACTGTAAAGGACGTGCCCGGACTCACTTGCTTTGCAGTAGATTCCTATATGCTCAACAATGCCGGTGCCTACATCACCCAGGAATTAGGCTACGCATTGGCATGGGGCGCAGAATGGATGACCCTCCTTACAGAAGCCGGACTTTCTGCCTGCGAGGCCGCCGGAAGAATCAAGTTCAACATGGGTATTTCTTCGAACTATTTCATGGAGCTTGCCAAATTCCGCGCCGCCCGTATGCTCTGGGCTGAAATTGTGAAGGCTTACGGTGCAGACGACGAATGCTGCAAGATGAAGGTGCATGCCGTTACAAGCCAGTTCAACCAGACCATATATGACGCTCACGTTAACCTTCTCCGCTCAATGACCGAGACCATGAGCGCGGCTCTCGCAGGCGTCGATTCAATCGAAACCCTTCCTTTCGACCTCCAATATAAGAAACCCGACGAATTCAGCGAGCGCATCGCCCGCAACCAGCAGCTCCTTCTCCGCGAAGAGAGCCATCTCGACAAAGTGGTTGACCCCGCCGGCGGTTCATATTATATCGAGAACCTCACGGCTTCCATCGCAAAGGTGGCTTGGGAACTCTTCAACAAAGTGGAAGACGAAGGCGGGTTCTATGCACTCCTGAAGAAAGGGGAGGTGCAGAAGAGCGTCAATGAATCGGGCGTGAAACGCCACACCGACGTGGCACGCCGCAAAGAGATTCTTCTCGGCACAAACCAGTATCCCAACTTCACCGAGAAAGCTCTCGACAAAATCGAGAACGAAGCATGCGCCTGCTCTTGCGGATGCAGCCAGGAGGTGGCAGACGGTGCCGTGGAATCGCTCGTATTCGACCGTGCCGCAAGCCAGTTCGAACAGCTCCGCCTCGACACCGAAAGGAGCGGCAAACGTCCGAAAGTGTTCATGCTCACTATCGGCAACCTCGCCATGCGTCTTGCACGTGCTCAGTTCTCGACCAACTTCTTTGGTTGCGCCGGATATGAAATCATCGACAATCTCGGTTTCAATAAGATCGGAAGAGCGTCGTGTAGGGA